>NZ_JAGPXU010000019.1:0-113635 GCF_018070385.1 Micromonospora sp. C97 | reverse complement strand
GACCCCACCGCGGCGACCACCGAGCGGGCCGTCCCCGCCGCCACCGCGTCCGCCGGCAGCCCGAGCAACACCGGCAGCCCGAGCACCACCGGCAGCCCGAGCACCACCGGCCCAGCGCCGGCAGCCCCCTCGGCCGCTGGCAGCGCAGCGGCCGGACCGACACCACAGCCCGACGGACCGACAGCGCAGCCCAATGGACCGACGGTGCAGGCCGGCGGACCAACAGCGCACCCCAATACGCCGGCCGCGCAGGCAGGTGGACCGGCACCGCAGGCAGGCGGGCCCGGTGCAGACGGGCCCGCCGATGGGCCGGGGCGGCCGATCGCCGAGTCGCCGTGGGCGTATCCGCCGCAACGCCCGGCTGGAGCGGCACCCGCCCAGGACGAGGCCAGCGCGACGCCTCCGATTCCGCCCCCGCCTCCCGTCGTCCCGTACGTCGGTCCCGCGCAGGCGCACCCGGGGCAGCCGCCCGTCCCCGGGCAGACCGGCTCGGCGCAGATTCCGCCGCCGCCCGACGTGACGCAGTTCAGCTACCCGCCGCCCGGCCCTCCCGCGCCGCCGCCCGTCGCGTCACAGGCCGGGCCGGCGACCCCACCGCCGGGACCGTTCCCGCCCTCGCCGGGTTGGTACCCACCGCCCTGGCAGCAGGGTTCACCCGCCGGTACGCCGGGGCAGCCGTACCAGGAGGCCGACGGGGTGACCCGGGTGCCGGCACCGGGGTACCCGGACGCGACGGCGTACCCGGACGCGAGCTGGACACCGGAGGACACCGCCGCGCCGACCGCCGAGGACTTCGCCCGACGCCGCCAGGTCCGACCCGCCGACCCGGTGGCGACCATGGGTGTACGCGCGGTGGTCAACAAGATGGGCCTGCTCCGGCTCGCCCCGGGCCGGCACGAGCAGGAGCTCAAGCGGGACATCGAGATGGTGCGCCGCAACTTCGGCGGTCTGCGGCAGGTGACGGTCGTCAACCCGAAGGGTGGCGCGGGCAAGACGGTGGCGATCCTGCTGCTCGCGATGACGTTCGGTCAGAAGCGTGGCGGCTACGTGCTGGCCTGGGACAACAACGAGACCCAGGGCACCCTGGGGATGCGCGCCCAGCAGGACTTCCACTCCCGCACGGTGCGGGACATGCTGCGTGACCTCGGGCAGTTCCAGGGCGCGCACGGGCGGGTGGGTGACCTGTCGCAGTACGTGCGTTCCCAGGGCGAGGGGATGTTCGACGTACTGGCCTCGGACGAGTCGGCCACCGGTGGCGAGATGTTGACCGCCGCCGCGTTCGCCGAGATCCGTGAGGTGGTCAGCCGGTTCTACAAGTTGATCTTCGTGGACACCGGGAACAACGTCCGGGCGCAGAACTGGCAGGCGTCGATGGACGCCACGGACCAGTTGGTGGTCACGATGTCGGCTCGTAACGACTCCGCCGAGACGGCGGCCCGGATGCTCGACCACCTGGAGCAGAGCGGCCGGCAACGGCTGGTCCGGCAGGCCGTGACGGTGGTGTCGATGCCGCCGTCCCGCAAGGAGATCGACCTGCCGGCCATCCAGGAGCACTTCGCGGCCCGCACCCGGGCGGTGCTGCTGGCCCCGTACGAGCGACTCATCGACAGTGGCGAGCCGATCCGGTACGGCGGGCTCTCCTCGGCCACCCGGGACGCCTGGCTGAAGATCGCCGCCGCGGTCGCCGAAGGGCTGTGACCCGCCGACGGCCGGCCCGATGTCGGGCCGGCCGTCGGGGTGGGGTCAGTTGCTCGCGAGCGCGTCCGCCGCTTCCGGGTCGCAGTCACGCAGGAACTGGGCACAGCGGGCCGCCTCGTCGGCCTCGCCGATCTCGTCGGCCGCCCGGGACAGCACGTACAGGCAGCGGAGGAAACCCTGGTTGGGCTCGTGCGACCACGGCACCGGGCCGTGCCCCTTCCACCCACTGCGGCGCAGCTGGTCGAGGCCCCGGTGGTAGCCGGTGCGGGCGTACGCGTACGCCGTCACCACCTGGCCCTGCGTGAAGGCCCGCGCCGCCAGCTCCGCCCAGGCGGCGCTGTAGGTCGGGAAGCCGGCCGCCACGTCGGCGTACGCCTCATCGGTGCCGGCCTCGTTGGCGGCGGCCAGGGCGGCGTCGGCCTCGTCGTTCACGGGCAGGCGGGTGGCCGGTGGCTCTGGCAAAAGGTTCTGCATCGCCCCATTCAACCCGCTGGACAGGGCGACACGCGAGCGGGTCGGCCGACGTGTTCCGCTGAACGGCTGAGGAGTTGGTCACGCCTGCGGCCTATGCCGCCGCCTGGTGTTTTCCATTACAACTAATGGTCCGGAGCCTCCCCAGGAACCGGTTATGCAGGAGCCCGGTGGCCACGACCGCCGGGCTCCTGTCGGTTCCGCCCCCGGCCCGAGGTTTGACCTGCCCCGGCGGAGGGGCAGGATGGCCCGGTGCCGACCCCACCTCCCGCAGACGTCATCGAGCCACACCTGCACGCCGGCGAGATCCAGACCCGGGCCGAGTTCGACCAGCAGCTGACCACCGGTCGGCTGACCGGGCTGACCGTGCAGGGTCTGCGGCTCGACCTCGCGCCGGTGCCCGACCTGACCGGTGTCGACGTCACCGGCACCCTCTTCGTCGGTTGCCGGTTCGCGGCCCGGGACGTGGGCGCCGACCTGGTCCGGCGCGGCGCGAACGTGGTGCCGCCGTTCTCCGGGTTGCCGTACCCGACCCAGCCGACCCACCTCTACACCCCGGAGGAGCTGGCCGCCGGGTTCGCCGAGGGCGGGTTCACCGGGATGTACGACACCCGGGTGTACGACCACTACCGGGCGCACGGCGGCGCGCTGCCGGACGTCAGGGAGGCGCTGGGTCAGCGGCTGCACGACCACGGCGTGGACAACGCGCTGGCCGACGCCACCCGGGTCTGGTTGGCCGCGTACGGGCCGCAGTCGGTGGTGGGCATCATGGGTGGCCACGCGGTGCGGCGCGGCAGTCCCGCGTACCGGATGGCGGCCGTGCTGGGTTGGGAGCTGGCGCGGGCCGACCGGCTGGTGGTGACCGGTGGCGGCCCCGGGGTGATGGAGGCCGCGAACCTCGGCGCCTACCTGGCGGACCAGCCGGCGGCCGAGGTCACGGCGGCGATCGACCTGTTGGCCACCGCCCCGGACTTCACCGACCACCACCGGTACACGGCCACGGCGTTGACGGTCCGGCAACGGTACGCGGGGGTGCCCCGGCAGCGTGGCGCCGAGCTGGGCTGGGCGCGGGCGGGCGGGCTGGCCATTCCGACCTGGCTGTACGGGCACGAGCCGGCGAACCTGTTCGCGGGGCGGATCGCCAAGTACTTCTCGAACGCGATCCGGGAGGACACCATCCTGCGCCTCGCCCGGGGTGGCATCGTCTTCGCGCCGGGGCGGGCGGGCACCGTGCAGGAGGTGTTCCAGGCGGCCACCAAGACCTACTACGGCACCGACGGGGCCAGCGGGGCGTACATCTTCCTGGACCGCGACTACTGGACCCGGGAGTTGCCGGTGGAGGCGCTGCTGCGCCCGCTGCTGGCCGCGTCCCCGTTCGGTGACCTGTCGTCGACGATCCACCTGACCGATGACGTTCGCGAGGCCGTACGCCTGCTGACGACCTGACGACCTGACGACGACGGCCGGCCCCCGTGCGGGGAGCCGGCCGTGGGTGGGACGTCGTTACTTGGTCATCGTGGTGCCGGTGGAACGCAGGTGCTCGCACGCCTCGACGACCCGGGCGGCCAGGCCGGCCTCGGCGGCCTTGCCCCAGGCGCGCGGGTCGTACTGCTTCTTGTTGCCGACCTCGCCGTCGATCTTCAGCACGCCGTCGTAGTTGCGGAGCATGTGGTCCGCGACGGGGCGGGTGAAGGCGTACTGGGTGTCGGTGTCGATGTTCATCTTCACCACGCCGTAGTCCAGCGCCTCGCGGATCTCGCTCAGCAGGGAGCCCGAGCCGCCGTGGAAGACCAGGCTGAGCGGCTTGTCCTTGCCGTACTTGGCGCCGACGGCGTCCTGGATCTGCTTGAGGATCTCCGGACGGAGCTTGACGTTGCCCGGCTTGTAGACGCCGTGCACGTTGCCGAAGGTCAGCGCCGCCATGTAGCGGCCCTTCTCGCCGAGGCCGAGCGCCTCGACCATGGCCAAGCCGTCCTCGGTGGTGGTGTAGAGCTTGTCGTTGATGGCGTTCTCGACGCCGTCCTCCTCGCCACCGACGACGCCGACCTCGATCTCAAGGACGATCTTGGCCTTGGCAGCCTCGTCGAGCAGCTGGGCGGCGATCTCCAGGTTCTCCGCGACCGGCACGGCCGAGCCGTCCCACATGTGCGACTGGTAGAGCGGCTGCTCGCCGCGCTTCACCCGCTCCTGCGAGATGCCCATCAGCGGACGGACGAACCCGTCCAGCTTGTCCTTCGGGCAGTGGTCGGTGTGCAGGGCGATGTTGACCGAGTACTTCTTGGCCACCTCGTGCGCGTACGCGGCGAACGCGACGGCACCGGTGACCATGTCCTTGATCGAGGGGCCGGAGAGGTACTCGGCGCCACCGGTGGAGACCTGGATGATGCCGTCGCTCTCCGCGTCGGCGAAGCCCTTGAGCGCCGCGTTCAGCGTCTGGGAGGAGGTCACGTTGATCGCGGGGTACGCGTACCGGCCAGCCTTGGCGCGGTCCAGCATCTCCGCGTAAGCCTCGGGGGAAGCGATGGGCATGTGATGCGCTCCTTACTTACCACTCTCGGCCGTGCTGGCCGCTGTTCTTCATTTGTGCGCCGGACCGCGCTGTCCTCCGCCGGAAGTATCCCGTAGGTGAGGTGCGCCGGAACAACCGACCCGGGTGCTAGCCGTTCACCGGCGGCCCGGGTTGTCCGGCACGATGACGCTGATCAACCAGGTCACCACTGTCATCACGATGGCTCCCCAGAACGCCGCCCAGAATCCGTCCACCTGGAACGGCAGGTCCAGCCCGCGGGCGATCCGGTCGGTGAGCAGGAACAGCAACGCGTTGACCACCAGCGCGAACAGGCCCAGGGTCAGTAGGTAGAACACGCAGCCGACAACCCGGATCACCGGTTTGAGCACTGCGTTGATCACACCGAAGATCAGCGCCACCACGATCAGGGTGAGGGCGGTGTTGCCACCCGATCGGGCGTGCACGTCCACCCCGGGCACGATCAGCGTGGTTATCCACAACGCGACAGCGGTGATCGCCAGTCTGATGAGGAAGCCCACGGCACCATCCTGGCATCGGGTCACGTCGCCGAGGGCTGATTCGGCCTACTCCGCTTCCGGGCGGTACGCCCGCCCAGCCCGTACGGTGGGTGGGAACCGTGCCCCGAGACCCCCGGGAGGGACGATGGGTCAGCCCGATGAGGACTTCACCCCCGGCGACCACCTCGCAGCCGACGAACGCGACCCGGAGGCCGATCCGGCGGACGCGGTCGAGCAGGCCACCGTCGCCGGCCCCGCCGACACCGACGGTGAGCCGCACCGCGGCCTGGAGGTCGACGACTGGGACGCGATGGAGCAGGCCCGGGTGGTCACCGGGGACGAGGACGACTACCGCTGATCCCGCCACCGGGACGGCTGCCCGTTGCGCCAGAGGGTGCTCAACCGTTCGGGCCGTTCGACAAATATCGATCCCAAAGGGTTACCGGAGGAGCTGACGGCTCCCTAGGTTGGACGAGCGCCATAGGCATCCCCACGGGAGGACCCCCATGCTCAAGCACTGGCTCCGCTGGCTGACCGGGCTCGGCGCCGCCGGCGCGTTGGTCGCTGCCTCCGCCACGCCCGCCGTCGCCGCGGCCCCGATCGCGCCCTACTTCCAGGACACCACACTGGCCGTCGGTTCGGAGCCGGCCACCCGCGCCCTGCTCCTGTACGCCAACGAGCCGACGACCCTGTCCAAGGTCTCCGTCCGGTACGACTATCGCTCCCTGGCCAACAAGATCACCGTCGTCTCCGAGGAGGACGGCCAGCGGTGCACCGCCCCGGAGCCGGGCGTTCTCGTCTGCGAGGAGCCCTTCGACGTCGTCCTCTACGAGGAGCCGCCGCTCGGCAGCGGGATCTACCGCAACGGGCTCAAGCGGGTGCGCATCGGCCTCACCGAGGATGCGCAGCCCGGTGACTCCGGGGACGTCGTGGTCAGTTTCCAGGCGGCCGGCGGGCGCAGCGGCAGCTACACCTCGCGCGTCCGGGTCGGCGAGGGCGTCGACCTGGCCGGCGGGCCGTTCACCACCGCCTCGGCCAAGCCGGGTGGGAAGTTCTCGGTGCCGCTGGTCGTGGCCAACGCCGGCGACCGGACGGTCGAGGGGTTCGTCGCGGTCTTCGACCTCGCCTACTCGATCCGGACCACTGACCGGTTCAGCAACTGCCGCTACGCCGACGACCACCTGGTCTCCTGTCAGTTCGACGACGAGATCCCGGTGGGCACCGGGCTGGCCGCCACGCTGAACCTCGAACTCGCCAGGGACACCTATGCCCCCACCAACCAGTCCGGCTACGCCCAGTTCATGACGGTGGCCGACTTCGAGGACCTGACCAAGGTGCGGAAAGCAGTCGGCGCCCGGGCGGCCACCCCCGGCAGCGGCCCGAAGCTGACCCTGGCCAAGACGTCCGGCGCCACCCGGCAGGCCGACCAGACCGACGTCAACCCGGGCAACGACTACACCGGGTGGACCATCAAGGCCACCGGCACGAACGGCACCGACCTCGCGGCGATCGGGGCCGCGCTCAAGGGCACGGCCGGCACCGTCGTCACGGCCACCGTCGGCTTCCGGAACAACGGCCCGGCGACGCTCGACAATGTCAGCGAGGAGTACGAGGCCGCCACCCACACCGACGTCGAGCTGCCGCCGGGCACCTCCGCCGTCGAGGTTCCCAAGAACTGCTGGTTGCGGCAGGACAGCACCCGCACGTACCTGTGCGCGTCGGAGATGCTCCTGGTGGCCGGGAAGACCTACACCATGGCGTTCCGGCTGCGCATCGACAAGGTCATCCCCAACGCCCGGGGCACGGTACGGGTCAACGCGCCGTGCGAATGCCCCGCCGGTGGCGGCTTCAAGGCCGACATCAAACCGGCCAACGACAAGGCCACCATCGTGGTCAACGCGGCCCAGAGCGGCGGCGGTCAGGACGATGGCGATGGCGGCGGTGGCGGCGGCGGTTCGCTGCCCATCACCGGCGCCCCCACCAACCTGATCGCCGGCCTCGGCGTCCTGCTGCTCGTCACCGGTGCGGGCAGCTACCTGATCGCCCGCCGCCGGAACAGCCGCTTCGTCGCCTGACCCACCCCGCACGACCGGTGCCCCGCCGTCCCGTACCCGGCCGGCGGGGCACCGTCGCGAACGCCCCGTCCCCCGTCACCGAACGGGGTTGACCCGCTCCGGGTGCTGGGCCACCCACTGCGCCAACCGGTCCTCGGCCAGCGCGGCGAGAAACGCCTTGCCCAGCTTCGGGTCCAGCGGCAGCAGCGTACGGTCGTCCACCGGCTCGCCGACCGGGAGACTGAGCCCCACCGGTTCGACGCTGTCCAGCTCGGGTAGCACCGCCACCAGCCTGGTCAGCGGCAGGCCGTCGTCGTCGACCGCCAGACCCTTACCGGGGGCCGACAGCAGCCCGGCGAGCCGCACCGGGTTGCTCAGCACGTCCTTAGCGGACACCGCTCGGATCAGACCGGCGACATAGCGCTGGGCGTTACGGTCCCGGTCGAACGCGCCGTCGGGAAGGTCCCGCCGTTGCCGCAGCAGGTCGACCGAGGCAGCGCCGTCGAGCCGCTGACAGCCGGCCGGGAAGGTCCGACGGGTGTGCCAGGACTCGACCTCCTTCGGCAGGCAGACCTGCACCCCGTCGACCGCGTCGGTGATCCGGCGCAGCCCCGCGAAGGTCAGCACCGCGCCGGCGTCGACGCGTACCCCGGTCAGGTCGGCGACCACCCGGCGGGTCAGGTCGTAGCCGGCGTCCAGGTCGGGCCGGGGCTCGCCGGCACCGGTGAAGAACGCGCTGTTGAGCTTGTCGACCCCCCGGCCGGGGATCGACACCCCCAGGTCGCGCGGCAACGAGATGAGGTACGGCCGGCTCCGGTCGGCCGGGATGTGCACCAGCAGGACGGAGTCCGCCAACCGGTACGACGGTTGCTCACCGAAGCCGTCGACCCCGAGCAGCAGGACGTTCAGCGCCTCGGACGGCGTGCCAGCCGGTTGACCGGACAGCGACGGGCCGTCGACCGGCCGGTCGGGGCGCAGTTGCGGCACCCCGACTCCGAGCGCGGCGAGCAGGGCGAGCGTGACACCGGCGGCCTGGAACCGCTGCCGGCGGCGACGGCGGGTAGCGGCGAGCCGGTCGATCGACGCCCGCAGTGGGCCGGTCGACGGGGTCAACGGTTCGTGCCGAACGAACGCGGCACGCAGGTCATCCTCGATCATGGTCACGCCTCCACGTACTCGGCCCGGAGCGTCGCCAGGGCCCGGGAGATGGACGAACGAACGGTCCCGACGGCACAGCCGAGGATGTCGGCGATCTCCATGTCGGGCAGGTCCTCGTAGTAACGCAGCACCAGAGCGGCCCGCTGCCGGCGTGGCAGCCGAGACAGCCAGGACCAGATCTGATCCCGGTCCACGGCGGACTGGGCATGGTCGGTGAGCGCCGGCACCGACGCGTCGGGTTCCCCGCGCAGCAGCACCCGGCGAACCCACGAGCCGCGCCGCCAGTCGACGTACTGGTTGGTGAGCATCCGGCGTACGTACCGCTCCGGCGAGTCCGCGCGGGCGACCCGACGCCAGTTGAGCTGGACCCGGACCATGGTTTCCTGAACCAGGTCCTGGGCCTGGTGCGGGTCACCGGTCAGCATCACCGCATACCGCAGCAGCGGGGCCAGCCGCGTGTCCGCGAACTCCTCGTACGTCACTGCACCTCCCGGGGGCTCCTGTCACAGATGACGGGAGCGGACCGACCGAACATTGCGGTGACTCTGATCAACCTTTTGGCTCGTCTTAGGCAATGGGCGGCTCCACGGGGTGCAGTGAGCCTGAGCGATTCCTTAAGATCCGCAGGCTCCACCTGATCCCCCAACTGGAGGAACCCCCTCATGCTCACCCACTCCACCCGGCGTTGGCTCGCCGGGCTGGGCGTCGCAGGCGCGTTCGTCGCCGCCTCCGCCACCCCCGCCTTCGCCGCCCCTGCGGCCGAGTTCGACCTGTACTTCCAGGACGTCACCGTCGCCGCCGACTCTGCTGGCGTCGTCCGGTCTCCGTCCCTGTACAGCAGCGAGTCCACGGTGCTCAACGAGGTCTCGGTGCGTTACGACTACAGCAGCCTCGCCGGCAAGATCACGCTGGCGGGCGAGAGCGGCAACGACTGCGCCGCCGACGGCGATGGCGTACTTCTCTGCCGCGAACAGGTCCCGGTGACCATTGACGAGCTGTTCGGCGGCTTCTTCGGCGAGGTCGTCATCGCGCCGACCGACAAGGCGACGAACGGCGACACCGGCGAGCTGAAGATCAGCCTCAAGGCCGCCGGTAAGGACATCGCCAGCTACACCTCCCGGGTCCGGGTCGGCGAGGGCGTCGACCTGCAGGGCGGGCCGGACACCACGGTGACGGCGGCACCCGGCGGCAAGTTCCAGGCCCCGGTGACGGTGTTCAATGTCGGCACGACCGAGGTCGATGGTGTCGTGGCCATGTTCGACACCGACTACGGCATCCGGACCAAGGAGCGGTTCGACAACTGCCTCTACGCCGAGGACTTCCTCTTCGCCTGCATCTTCGATGAGAAGATCCCGGCCTCCGCTGGCGCGACGGCCACCTTCAACTACGAGCTGGCCACCGACACCTATGCGCCGGGTCGCGAAAACAGCTACGCCTGGTTCATGACCCCGGCCGACTTCGAGGACCTCCTCGCGATCCGCGACGAGGCCGGCGCGGAGAAGGCCCGCCGCGGCAACGGCAAGACGCTGTCGCTGAAGGCGGTCTCCGCCGCTCGCGCGGCCCGTGCCGTGCAGACCGACACCGAACCCAACAACAACTTCAGCGGGCTGGCTGTCGACGTCACCGGCAAGAACGGGGCCGACCTGGAAGCCGTCGGTGCCACGCTCAACGGCAAGAAGGGCGCCGAGCTGACCGCTGCCCTCGGTTTCCGCAACAACGGTCCGGCAACGCTGGACTACCTCCGCAGCGAGGCCAACGTGACGTACGTCGACGTGACGGTGCCGACCGGCACCACCGCCATCGCGGTGCCGATGGAGTGCGCGCCGCGGACCGGTAACGACGTTGAGTGGCCGGAGGCGGGCAGCCCCGGCGCCGGCGAGTACCGCTGCTACCCGGGCCCGTTCGCACCTGCGGGCGAGACGCTGACCGGTGAGTTCACGTTCCGGATCGACAAGGTGATCGCCAACGCCACCGGCACCGTCAAGGTCAACGTGCCGTGCGAGTGCGAGGGCGGCTTCTACGACGATCTGAAGCCGGCCAACGACGTCGCCAAGATCCTGGTGAACGCGGCCGGCGGCACGGGCGGTGGCGACGGTGACGGCGACGGCGACGGCGACGGCGACGGTGGTTCGCTGCCGATCACCGGCCAGTCCACCGGCCTGATCGCCGGCCTCGGCGCGCTGCTGCTCGCCGCGGGCGTCGGCGGCTACCTGGTGGCCAAGCGCCGCCGGACCCGCTTCGTCGCCTGATCCACCCCGCGGCACCGGTGCCCCGTCGACCACCACGTTCGGCGGGGCACCGTCGTTGCACCCCACGACGCCGGGACGCTGCCGCCCGCGCCGTACGGCGCGGGCGGGTGGTGAGGGGCCGGTCCGGCGCGGCCGGGGCCCCGGGCTTCGGTACCCTTTGTGGCCGTGGACACAGCTGAGAAGACCCGCGCTCTCGTGGAGAGCGTCGCCCTGAACCCGCTCGATCCCAAGGATCTGTTGCAGACCTTCGGACTGATCGGCGTGTGGGTGATCCTCTTCGCCGAGACCGGCCTGCTGGTGGGCTTCTTCTTCCCGGGTGACTCGCTGCTGTTCCTCGCCGGGGTCGCCTCGTCACCGGTCGCGGACGCGATCTTCGGCGACGGCACCCGCCTCTCCCTTGCCGGCCTGCTGATCGGTGGCCCGATCTGCGCGATCGTCGGCGCCCAGCTGGGGCACTGGCTCGGCGCGCGGTACGGCCGGCCGATGTTCGAACGGCCGAACTCGCGGCTCTTCAAGAAGGAGTACGTGGAGAAGGCCGAGTACTACTTCCAGAAGTTCGGCCCGGCTAAGGCGGTGGTGCTGGCGCGCTTCATTCCGATCGTCCGGACGTTCCTCAACCCGGTCGCGGGCGCGCTCGGCATGCCGGCCAAGAAGTTCCTGCTGTGGAACATCGTCGGCGCGGTGCTCTGGGTGGACGGCATCCTGCTGATCGGCTACCTGCTGGCCGAGCAGATCTACCAGGCCATCGGCGACAAGATCGACCACTACATCCTGCCGGTGGTCGCCCTGATCATCCTGATCTCGGTGCTGCCGATCTTCTTCGAGTTCCTTCGCGACCGGCGGGCTCGCAAGCGCGGCGAGGCGGTCGCGATGGTCGCGGCGGCCAGTGCCGCCGGAGCGGTGGAGGCGGCCCGCGAGGCGTTCGACCACGACCGGCACCCGCACGGCCAGCAGCGCCCGGAGCACGGTCAGGACCGCTGAGGGGTACGACGACGGCCGGCCCCCTGGCGAGGGGGTCGGCCGTCAGCGTGTCGAACCCGGCCTCCGGCGGTGCGACCGGGGACGAGCAGGTGTCAACCACCGGTGGCGCCACCCCTGGCTCGCCACCGGACGCCGCCCCGGCTCGGGGCGGCGTGTGATGCCTACGTCAGCGAGCCTTCTTGGTGGCTCGCTTACGCGGCGGGGTCAGCAGGTCGGCGATCGTCGCGATCGCACTCGGGACCAGGCTGTAGTACGCCCAGACACCGCGCTTCTCCCGCTGCAACAAGCCGGCCTCGGTGAGGATACGCAGGTGATGACTGACCGTCGGCTGAGAGAGGCCGAGCGGTGCGGTCAGGTCACAGACGCACGCCTCGCCCTCGGGGGCCGACTGGATCAGGCTGAGCAGCCGCAACCGAGCAGGGTCAGCAAGGGCCTTGAGGACCCCGGCCAGACGCTCGGCATCGGCACGTTCGATCGGCTCGCCGTTTAGCGGCGAGATCTGAGGCATAGTCATTTCGGCCAACGCAGTTCCCACGTATTCCATCCTTCCACCAGCAGCATCGATCCGCCTGCATATCAGCAGATCCGAATCGGCAGACTTTTACGCCACAAGGCCGAGGTCAGCCAACGTATAGGCCGCCCGGTACGGCAATCCGGCGGCTCGCACCGCGTCGCCGGCGCCTCGATCAACAATAACCACCACACCCACGACTTCCGCCCCGGCCTCGCGAAGCGCCTCGACAGCGGTCAAAACACTTCCGCCCGTCGTGGAGGTGTCCTCCACCGCCAACACGCGGCGGCCGGCCACCTCGGGCCCCTCGATCCGCCGCTGAAGACCGTGGGCCTTGCCCGCCTTGCGCACCACAAAGGCGTCCAGGGCCCGGCCGGTCGGAGCGGCGGCGTGCAGCATCGAGAGGGCGACCGGGTCCGCACCAAGGGTGAGGCCCCCGACCGCGTCGAACTCCCAGTCGGCGGTGAGGTCCAGCAACACCCGGCCGACCAGAGGAGCGGCCCGGTGATGGAGCGTGACGCGCCGCAGATCCACGTACCAGTCTGCCTCGCGCCCCGACGAGAGCACGACCCGGCCATGGACCACAGCCAGGTCGGTAATGAATTTACGCAGGTCGTCGTGGTCCCCCATGGCGATAGAGGTTACTGCGCAACTCTGAACGCCGTGTGCGGGGTCCACCCTGATCAGCCCCGGGGGGAACCGATGACTGGCGATGTTCGACTACGCTCAGCGACTGGTCTGACAGCGGCGCGCCAACGCCGTCCCGCCGCCGGCTCGGGGCCGACGGGCCTGTCGAAGCTCAGCGCTCGTCGCGACCGATCCGGCCGCGGGTGTCCCGGGCGACCGCCTGGAGCAGTCGGCGCGGCGCGTGTCGCATACCGGCGACGACCACCTTGTACTTCCACGCCGGGATGCTGACCATCTTGCCTTTGCGCAGGTCACGCAAGGCTTCGTCGACCACATCCTCGGCTCGCAGCCACAGCCACTCCGGCGTCTTGGACATGTTGATGCCGGCCCGCTGGTGGAATTCCGTGCGGGTGTAGCCGGGGCAGAGAGCCATCACCTGAACGCCGAACGGCCGCGTCGACTGGCCGACGGACTCGCTGAAGTTGGTCACCCACGCCTTGCTGGCCGAGTAGGTCGAGCCGGGCATGGCCGTACCGAAACCGGCGACCGAAGAGACATTTATCACTGCCCCATTTCGCCGTTCGGTCATCGGTCGAACCGCCGCGAGGGTCAACCGCATGACCGCGTGCACGTTGAGGCGCAACAGTCGTGCCTCGTCCTCGGCCGTGGAACGCAGGAACGGTTTGTTCAGGCTGATGCCCGCATTGTTGACCAGCAGGTGCACCGGGCTGCCCTCGGCGAGCCGCCGCTCCACCGTCGCACATCCGTCGTCGGTGGACAGATCGGCCGGGATCGTCTCCACCTCGCGGCCGTACGCGGAACCCAACTCGGTGGCCAGCTCACTCAACCGCGCCTCGTCTCGGGCAACCAGCACCAGGTGCCAGCCGTCGGCGGCCAGTCGCCGGGTGAACGCCGCGCCGATGCCGGCGGTGGCCCCGGTGATCAGGGCTCGCCGCTCGGCGGTGGTGGGGTCGAGCGTCACGTGGCGGTCCTCACCTGGGCGGGAACGGGGGCGCGGGCTGGTGCGGGGCGGGCGTGAACGTGGGCGGTGCGGTTGGCGTGGCCGAGCGGTGGCGGCCGAACCAGCTGTTCGTTGCGGGCAGCGCCAGCAGCGTAGCTACTACAAGGTAACCGAGCCCCTGTGCGACGGAAAGCCCGGCGTTGAGCGGAATCCACCAGGACGGGTACGCGTCGCCGATCAGGCCCAGCAACTCGGCGAGAGCCTGCTCGCCCGAGCCCAGCCGCAGTGGCGCGGCCCGTTCGCCGACGACCACCGCCACGCTGCAACAGCCGGCGAGCAGGCCGAGCCCGCTGACCACCCACGTCGCCACCCGCACGCCGTTGCGACCGGCCAGCAGCCCGAGGGCCAGGCCGGCGAGCAGCGGCGCGGAGAGCACCGCCACCACCGCCGACAGCACCATGGAGGCGCGGAGCAGGGTCACCACGTCGTCGATCTGCTCCGGGCTCGCCGACGTGTTGCCGGCGGCGGAACGGAACGCGTCGACCGTCGCGCCCAGCACCACCAGATCGACCACGGCGTACGCGAGCGCGGCGACCGCCATCACCAACAGCACGGACGCGGCCGACAGGACGGCGGCGGGCCGGCGGGCCGGTGGCGAATCCGGGTACGACACGACGAATCCCTCCGGTAGGCGTCGGGTTGCAACCTACTCGGAGGGATCGTCGGCGTCGTGCTTATCGAGCCGTCAGCTCGTCGACGGCGGGGTTGACCCGGGCCGGTCCGTGGGCGGCGTGTCGTCCGGCCGGTCCGTGGGCGGCGTCGCGTCCGGCCGGTCCGCTGCCGGCGGCGGGTAGCTCGGCTCCCCACTCGACGGATAGCCCGGCTCGCCGGAGGCCTGCGGGTAGCCGGGCTGACCCGGCGCCTGCGGGTAGCCCGGGTAGCTGGCACCCGGGGTCGGCGGCTCCCAGGCCGCGGTGGGCTTGCGGAAGAACTCGTTCGCCTTCGGCAGCGCCAGCAGGATCAGCGCGGTGAGCAGCGCGATCAGGCTGAGCACGCTGAGCAGGAGGCTGACCGGGGTGGCCCAGGAGGGCAGGGCCTCCTCCAGGCGGCGCTGGAGCTCCTCGGGGCTGGGCCCGTCGCCGCCGGTCCCGCCACCGGCGTTGAGACCGCCGGCCGCGTTGCTGAGCAGGCCACCGCCGACGCAGCAGACCATGATGCCGCCGACGATCCAGGTGGTGATCCGGGCGCCGTTGCGGCCCTGGTTGTTGAAGAGGGCCAGCACGCCCAACACGACCGCGAGCAGCAGCAGCACGACGCTGCCGCCGATGCCGATCACGGCGAAGACGTCGGCCACCTGGTCGGCGCCCTCGGCGGTGCTGTCCGCATACGCGTCACGAATCGCGTCCCGCGTCTTGCCGAAGGTGCTGAGCGTGATGATCAGGCTGATCACCTGGAGTGCCAGGAACAGGAAGAGCAGGTAACTGGAAATCGACACAATGGATGGCCGCTGACGGGCCGGTGTGCGCTGGGAATCGACCACGATTCTCCTTCCCTAAGATCGCGCCCACACCGTATCGACAACCGGCCAGTTCGGCATGTCGCGACGAGCCCGGCGCGCCCACCGGTCCAGCTCAGCGGAGCTCGGGTGTGGGGTGGATCGTCAGGTCGGCGGGCCCGAGCAGGTCACCGCGGGAAACCCGCCAGCCCTCTTCGCCGTACGCCTCGAAGGAGAGCCGCGCGGCGCCACCGGACTGGTAGTCGTGGTAGCGCATAGTGCCGGTCGACGGCAGCTCGGTCTCGCCCGTGGCGGTGTATCGCGCCTGCCCGGTCTCGGCCCAGGTGAAGCGCCGCCCGCCGAGTTCGATGGTCGGGGCGCCCGGCGTGACGGTGGCACTCGGTTCGGCGGTCCAGAACACCAGCTCGAGTTCGGGGCCGTCCTCCACGGAGAGCCGGTGGCGGGTGCCGGATCCGTCGTCGAGCAGGTGCTGCACCCAGCTCCAGTCACCCTCGACCAGGCGGATGGTGGCGCTCACCGCGTACTCCCGCTCGCGGATCCGCACGCGGTCCCCGGGGGTCAGGCGGAGCGGGCCACCGCGCGGCGACTGCGCCGGGCCGCCCGCTGACCGGACGGACGGCGGCAGGCCGCCGGGCCGGGTTGTCCGGCGGGCCCGCGCGACGAACAGGAGCACGGTCACCACGAGCACGGCAAGCGCCGCCGCCAGGTACGTCACCAGCGCGTTCACCCGACTACCTCCCCAGGTTCGTCGGCGCAGACGGTAACAACCTTCGGCACCAGCGGGACCCGTACCGTGACCGACAGCTCAGCTACCGACGGCACCGGTGCCGCCGCCTGCTGCGCATGGCTCAGGCGGCGGCGAGCCGCCGGCTGGCGTAGGTGCCCAGGGTTTCGCGGTCCATGACGCAGCCGACGAAGGTGGTGAACTCGCTCGGGTCGTCCCGCAGCGACGTCCACGCCGCTCGGGCCGCCGCCGGGTCGACACGCTCCAGCAGCGTGGCCGCGTACGCCCGGCCAGCGGGTGTGCCGTCGGCAAGCACCCGGTCGAGTTGGCGGCGGACCTCCTCGGGGTGGTCGTCGAGGGCCGCCGACACCCGCTCGTACGCCTCCGTCACCGGCAACAACGTGCCGGCGAGGCCAACTCCCCCGAAGGCGAGCGTGTCAGCCGCCGCCAACTCGTCGGCGGCCGCACCAAGGTCCCGCTCCCACTTCCTACCAATCCCAAACATGCCCCACCCCTTTCCCCGTCCACCCCCGCCCCACCCTGTTGATCAAGAGGTTTGCGTCATGCGAAGACGCGAACCTGACGCAAACCTCTTGATCACGGCGTTGAGGGGTGGGGATTAGGCGGGGGTTATGGAGAGGGTTCCGGTTTCCGGGGTGCGGTCGACCTTTACCGTTTCGCCGTCGCGGATCTGGCCGGACAGGAGCGCCTTCGCCAGCTGGTCGCCGATCGCGGTCTGCACCAGGCGGCGCAGCGGACGGGCGCCGTAGATCGGGTCGTAGCCGTGCTCGGCGAGCCAGTCCCGGGCCGCATCGGTGACCTCCAGGCCCAACCTGCGGTCGGCCAACCGCCGCCGCATCCGGTCCAACTGGATGTCGACGATGGAGCGCAGGTCGTCCCCGCGCAGCGAGGCGAAGACCACGATGTCGTCCAGCCGGTTGAGGAACTCCGGCTTGAAGTGCGACCGGACCACGGCCAGCACACCCTCCCGGCGTTGCTCGTCGGCGAGGGTCAGATCGCTGATCACCGACGACCCGAGGTTGGACGTGAGGATCAGGATCGCGTTGCGGAAGTCGACAGTGCGGCCCTGGCCGTCGGTGAGCCGCCCGTCGTCGAGCACCTGGAGCAGCACGTCGAAGACGTCCGGGTGGGCCTTCTCCACCTCGTCCAGCAGCACCACCGAGTACGGCCGTCGGCGTACCGCCTCGGTGAGCTGACCACCCTCGTTGTAGCCGACGTAGCCGGGCGGCGCACCCACCAGGCGCGCGACCGAGTGCTTCTCGCCGTACTCGCTCATGTCGATGCGGACCATCGCCCGCTCGTCGTCGAAGAGGAACTCGGCGAGGGCCTTGGCCAGCTCCGTCTTGCCGACGCCGGTGGGGCCGAGGAAGAGGAAGCTGCCGGTCGGCCGATCGGGGTCGGCGATGCCGGCGCGGGCGCGGCGTACCGCGTCGGAGACCGCGCCGACCGCTTCGCCCTGGCCGACCACCCGGCCGCCCAGCGACTCCTCCATCCGCAGCAGCTTGGCCGTCTCACCCTCCAGCAGGCGGCCGGCGGGGATGCCGGTCCAGGAGGCGACCACAGCGGCGATGTCGTCCGCGCCGACCTCCTCCTTGAGCATCGCGCCGTCGGCCTGGAGCTGGGCCAGCTCCTCCTCGGCCTGCTTCAGCTCGACCTTCAGGGCGGGGATCCGGCCGTAGCGCAGCTCGGCCGCACGTTCCAACTCGCCGTCCCGCTCGGCCCGCTCGGCCTCACCACCGAGGCGCTCCAACTCCTCCTTGGCGGTGGAGAGCTTGGTGATGTGGCTCTTCTCCGTCTGCCAGCGCTCGGAGAGCACGGTGAGCTGCTCGCGCTTGTCGGCCAGCTCCTTGCGCAGTCGCTCCAGTCGCTCGGCGGAGGCGGCGTCCGGCTCCTTGGCCAGGGCCATCTCCTCGATCTCCAACCGGCGGACCGCCCGCTCGATCTCGTCCACCTCGACCGGCCGGGAGTCGATCTCCATCCGGAGCCGAGACGCGGACTCGTCGACCAGGTCGATCGCCTTGTCGGGCAGGAACCGGTCGGTGATGTAGCGGTCGGACAGGGTCGCGGCGGCGACCAGCGCGGCGTCGGTGATCCGTACGCCGTGGTGCACCTCGTAGCGCTCCTTGAGCCCGCGCAGGATGCCGATGGTGTCCTCGATGGTCGGCTCACCGACGAGCACCGGCTGGAAGCGGCGCTCCAGCGCCGGGTCCTTCTCGATGTGCTCGCGGTACTCGTCAAGCGTGGTGGCGCCGACCATCCGCAGCTCACCACGGGCCAGCATCGGCTTGAGCATGTTGCCGGCGTCCATCGAGCCCTCGCCCTTGCCGGCGCCGACGACTGTGTGCAGCTCGTCGAGGAACGTGATGACCTGCCCGTTGGAGTTCTTGATCTCCTCCAGGACGGACTTCAGCCGCTCCTCGAACTGCCCGCGGTACTGCGCGCCGGCGACCATCGCGCCGAGATCCAGCGAGATCAGCTTCTTGTCGCGCAGCGACTCGGGCACGTCGCCGGTGACGATCCGCTGGGCCAGACCCTCGACGATCGCGGTCTTGCCGACGCCGGGCTCGCCGATCAGCACCGGGTTGTTCTTGGTACGCCGGGAGAGCACCTGGATGACCCGACGGATCTCGGAGTCCCGCCCGATGACCGGGTCGATCTTGCCGTCCCGGGCGCTGGCGGTGAGGTCGACGCCGTACTTGGTCAGGGCCTGGTAGGTCTGCTCGGGGTCGGCTGTGGTGACCCGACGGTCCCCACCGCGAACGGTCGGGAAGGCGGCGACCAGAGCCTCCTCGGTGGCGCCGACGGTCTTCAGCGCGCCGGACACCGCCCCGCCCACCCGGGCCAGGCCGGCGAGCAGGTGCTCGGTGGAGGTGTACTCGTCGCCCAGCGGCCGGGCGATCTGCTCGGCGGCGCCGATGGCGTTGACGAACTCCCGAGCCAACGTCGGCTCGGCGATGCTGGAGCCGCGGGCGGCAGGCAGGTTGTCGACAGCACGCTGGGCGGCCTGGCGCAGCTCGGTCGGGTCGGCCCCGACGGCGCGCAGCAGACCGGTGGCTGTCGAACCGTCGGTGTCCAGGAGTGACAGGAGCAGGTGCCAGGGCTCCACTGTTGCGTGACCACGCTGGTTGGCCAACGCGACGGCGCCCGTGATGGTTTCCCGGCTCTTGGTGGTGAGTCTTTCGGTGTTCATGGGCTCCCCCGGATCGGCGTTGTCCACTGGATTGGACACAACCAGAGTTGAGCGTATTCCGCTCAACCTTAGCGCGTGACGCCCATCACTCCCGGCGCCGCCACCGCCAGTCGAACTCGCCGGCCGCCGGCGGCGGGCCGGGCAGCGGGTCCGCGTCCGGCACCGTCGACAGGCCGGCCAGCAGGACCGCGAGCTGCCGGCGGCGCAGTTGGCGGGTCCGCTCCGGATCGGGTACGCGCACCGCGGCGCACGCCTCCAACAGCAACCCCAGATCCTGGACGACGGCGTCGGGGCGCAGCCGTCCACTGGCGCGTGCCCGGTCGACCAGGGCGCTGGCCAGCTCACCGGCGCGCACCGCGTCCCGCCCCATCTCCTCGGTCGGGGTGAAGGTGCCGGCCAGGTGGACGGTGAGCGAGTGCACGTCAGCGTCGACGATCCGGCCCAGGAAGCCGGTGAACGCGGCCCAGTCGTCCGGCTCGGCGAGGGCGGTCTCGGCCTCTGCGACGTACCGGCGCAGCCCGTCGTGGCAGAGCTGACGCAGCAGGTCCTCCTTGCCCGCGTACCGCCGGTAGAGCGCGCTGATGCCGACGCCCGCGCGGTCGGCGACGGCGGCGATCGGGGCCTTCGGGTCGTCGAGGAAGACGGCGCGGGCGGCTTCGAGGATGACCTCGTCATTGCGGGCGGCCTGGGCGCGGCGACCGCCCAGCGTCTTGCCGGAAGTCGATGACATGTCGTCAGCCTAACAGTGGAACGGATCGTTCCGCTCTGCTACTGTGATTGCAGAACGAAACATTCCGTTCCGAAGGAGTTCCGGCATGAGCGACACCGCGATCCGCCCGTTCCGCGTCGAGATCCCGCAGACCGCCCTCGACGACCTGGCCGCCCGGCTGGGCCGCACCACCTGGCCCGCCGACCTGCCCGGCGCGGGCGACTCCTACGGGATGGGCACCGAGCGGGTCCGCGCCCTCGTCGACAGGTGGCGGGGTGAGTTCGACTGGCGCGCCGTCGAGGCCCGCCTGAACGCCCACCCCCAGTTCGTCACCGAGATCGACGGCGAGCAGATCCACTTCCTGCACGTCCGCTCGTCCCGGCCGGACGCCACCGCGCTGGTGCTCACCCACGGCTGGCCCGGATCGGTGCTGGAATACCTCGACGTGATCGCCCCGCTCACCGAGCCCACCGACCCGGACGCGCCGGCCTTCCACGTGGTCATCCCGTCGCTGCCCGGCTTCGGCTTCTCCGGCCCGACCCGCAACGCCGGCTGGAACCGGTTCCGCATCGCCCGCGCCTGGGCCGAGCTGATGAACCGCCTGGGGTACGACAGCTACGGCGCGGTCGGCAACGACGCCGGCTCGATGATCGCGCCGGAGCTGGGCCGGATCGATCCGGAGCGGGTGCTCGGCGTCCACGTCACCCAGCTCTTCTCGTTCCCCTCCGGCGACCCGGCCGAGTTCGCCGGGCTCTCCGAGGCGGACCAGGCGGCGCTCGGGCACCTCCAGTGGTTCTACGAGAACAAGTTCTCCTTCAACCAGGTGCACAGTCAGCAGCCGCAGACCCTGGCGTTCGGGCTGGCCGACTCACCGGTGGGGCTGCTCGCCTGGAACGCCCAACTCTTCGACGAGAGCCTGGACGCCGACTTCATCCTGGCCAACGTCGCGCTCTACTGGTTCACCGGGACCGCCGCCTCGGCGATCCGGCTCTACTGGGAGGACGCGCACGCCGGCGAGCCGCCGGCCGGGCCGACCACCGCTCCGACCGCGCTGGCCATGTTCCCCGGCGACTTCCAGTCCATCCGCCGCTTCGCCGAACGGGACCACGCGAACATCGTCCGGTGGACGGCGTACGCGACCGACGTCGCCGGTCGGGGCGACGTCGGCGGCCACTACGCAGCCCACCAGGCCACCGAGGTGCTGGTCACCGACATCAGCGAGTTCTTCGCCAGCCTCCGCCGACCGAATTGATCGACTCGGTTCGCTGAGGGTCGGGGTGTCCGGGCTGTCCGGACACCCCGACATCGTGAAGGCCGAGTCGATCACCCACGGTTGGGCCTGCTCCCTCCAAGATCTGTCTTCTGTTCACGAAGCGGTAGCCTGGGTGAGTGCGAGTACGTGTCGAGCAGACCGCCTTACCCGGGATCGGGGTACGTCACGATCTGGTGACGGAGTCCGGACGCCGCCTGGGCGTTGTCTCCCACCGCAATGGCCGCCGTGATCTCGTCCTCTACGACCCCGACGACCCCGACGCCTGTCAGTCGGACATTCCGCTGACCGACGACGAGGCCGAGGCACTGGCCGACATTCTCGGTGCGTCGCTGATGCTCGGTCAGCTCTCCGGGCTCCGCGAGCAGGCCGCCGGTCTGCTCACCGAGCAGATCGCCATCACGGCCGGGTCGCCGTACGTCAACCGGAAGCTCGGCGACACCAAGGCGCGTACCCGCACCAGCGCCTCCATCGTGGCAGTGCTGCGCGAAGGCGAAGTGATCGTTTCGCCACTCCCCTCCTTCCGCTTCGCGGCCGGCGACGTGGTGGTCGTTGTCGGGACCCGCAGGGGTCTCGACGGCGTGTCCGCCATCCTCGCCGACAGTGACCCGGACGGCTGAGGCGGATGCACGATTTCACCACGCTGCTCATCGAAGTCGGTGCGCTGCTGCTGCTGCTTGGGCTCCTCAGCCGGCTCAGCCGGCGCTTCGGCCTCTCTCCCATCCCCCTCTACCTGCTCGCCGGGCTGGCGTTCGGGCACGGCGGGCTGCTGCCGCTGGACGCCAGCGAGGAGTTCTTCGCCGTCGGCGCCGAGATCGGCGTCATCCTGCTGCTGGTGATGCTCGGCCTGGAATACTCGGCCAACGAACTCGTCGGCAACCTGCGCTCGGCAGCGCCGGCAGGGCTGATCGACGGCGTCCTCAACGCGCTGCCCGGCGCGGGGTTCGCCCTGCTGCTCGGCTGGGACTGGGTCGCCGCCCTGGTACTCGGCGGCATCACCTGGGTCTCCTCCTCCGGCGTGATCGCGAAGGTCCTCGCCGACCTGGGCCGGCTCGGTAACCGGGAAACCCCGGTGATCCTCTCGGTCCTCGTCATCGAGGACCTGGCGATGGCTCTCTACCTGCCGCTCGTCACCGCCGTCCTGGCCGGCACCGGCCTGCTCGGCGGCGGGATCGCGCTCACCGTCGCGGTGGGCACCGTACTGCTCGTGCTGGTCCTCGCCATCCGCTACGGCCACCTCATCTCCGCCGCCCTGTCGGCGAAGGACCCGGAGGCGCTGCTTCTGGGCGTACTCGGTCTGACCCTGCTGATCGCCGGCATCGCCGCGTCGCTCCAGGTGTCGGCGGCGGTCGGTGCGTTCCTGGTCGGCATCGCCCTCTCCGGCCCGGTGGCGCACCACGCCACCGAGCTGCTCTCACCCCTGCGGGACCTGTTCGCCGCGGTGTTCTTCGTCTTCTTCGGCCTGACCACCGACCCGCAGGACATCCCGCCGGTCCTGCTGCCGGCACTCGCCCTGGCCGTGGTCACCATGGGGACGAAGACGCTCACCGGTTACCTCGCCGCCCGCCGTGTCGGCATCGCGGAACCCGGTCGATGGCGGACCGGCCTGGCACTCGTACCCCGAGGCGAGTTCTCCATCGTCATCGCCGGGCTCGCGGTGGCTGCCGGGAGCGTCGAGCCACGGTTGGCGGCGCTGGCCGCGACGTACGTCCTGATCACCGTGGTGACCGGACCGATTCTGGCCCGACTGCCTGACTTCCCGTGGTTCAAGCGGTGGTTGCGCACTCGGGCGGCGGCCCAGCGGCGGGAGTCGACACCGGTCCCCGACCCACTGCATTGAGCACCACCTGAACCCGCGGGACGGCCACCGGGAGGGGCGTAATGCCCCTCCCGCCAACGGTTGCGGAATTGCTCCTCATGGGGGCTACCGCAGCAAAGCGTGGGCGGGTTACCGTTTCGCCGCAGCAGCCAGGGTCCGCAGGCAGCGTTGCCAAAACGCGGGCGAGAGCGGAAGGTTGGCCGGTGAGCGTGCAGGAATCGACGTTCCACGGCTTCGCCAACCCCGTCGATCCGACTCCGGCGGAGTTGCGAGCTTGGGCGTACAAGCCCGATTCGGTGCCGTTGGCCTCGATGCCACCCGACTGGGACCTGCTGGTCTCCGGCGACCGACTGGTGTTGACGCTCTTCGAGTTAGCGATGGATCCGACCTGCCCGGCCCGGCGTTTCGCGCTGCACTGCCTGTACATCTACGCGGCCGACGGCATCCGGACGAATTTCCGCGCCCACCCGAAGCGCCGCTTCCGCAAGCTCGTCGAACAGGCCGAGCGGGACGGCGACGAGCTGATGAAGATCTGGGCGCACAACGGCCGGGTGCTGTTGGCCCGACCGGATCTCTTCGTCTACCGGGACTGGTGCGAGGGCGGCCTGGTCCGCGAAAACCGCCGCCTCGGTTGAGAGCGGGCTGATCGCCAGCGGTCTGCGCAGCGGGGTGTTGGTTCCTGCGCCGCTGTGGAGCTGATGTCGCAAACGATTCACCGGTTGGGGTCCCTGACGTGACAGGTGCGGACCACAGCGTGATGTCGTAAACGATTCAGCTCCAAAGGCTCGGTATAGGACCCCCGCCGCCGCGCCCCCGCGTCCCGGCCCGCACCCAACCACGGCGAACGGGCCGCGACCCCCGCGCGGAAGCCCCGCGTCCCGGCCCGCACCCGGCGACGGCGAACGGGCCGGGACCCCCCGTGGGTCCCGGCCCGCACGTCGGTCACCGGTCAGTCCTGCTTGCGTTCCGTCTCGGCTCGGCCCGGTTCGCCGCCGCGCTCGCCGTCTTCGGCGAACCGGCCCGCGATGATCCGGTCCCGGTAGGTCCCCTCGGTGACCTTGTCGAACTTCTCGCGGACGGTCTCGGCCAGTTTCTCCAACCGGTCCTCCGTCTGCTGGGCCATCTTCTTCGCCGGCTCCGCCATCGCTCCCCCTCGCCATGCCGGTGGGTCCGATTTAAGCCGATTGAACCCTTATCGACAGGCTAACCGAAGCGGCCCGGACCGCGCCGGGAAATCCAGCGCGGTCCGGGCCGGGCAGACAGCTCCGGGTGAGCGGCAGGTCAGCGATCGGGCGTGCGGCGAGGGCGCCACACCACCAGGGCGGTGGAGGTGCGGTTGGTCGGCACCAGATCCCGGCCCGGGAAGCGGGCCAGCGACTCCAGTTCGGCCACCCGGCGATACGCGGCGTCCAGCTCCGCCTCCAGCCGGGCCACCCGCTGCTGCGCCTGCTCCAGCAGCCGCTCCAGCCCGATGATCCGCTTGACGCCGGCCAGGTTGATCCCGTCGTCCTGGCTGAGCCGCTGCACCTCGCGCAGCAGCACCACGTCGCGGACGCTGTAACGACGCCCGCCACCGGCCGCTCGACCGGGCTGCACCAGCCCGAGTCGGTCGTACTGGCGCAGCGTCTGCGGGTGCATCCCCGCCATCCGCGCCGCCACCGAGATCATCAGCACCTTGGCCTCGTAGGCAGGGTCGCCCGAACCGAGGAACTCGCCCGACATCCCGCTCACCTCCGCGTCCCCTCCACCGGACTAACTGACTCGACGCACCCGTGCGTCGAGATGTTCCCGGGCCGCCGGCGGAGTCTGCTCGGCGAACGACTCCAGCGCCGTGCGCGCCTCGTCGGACAACCGGGCAGGCACCACCACGTCCAACGTCACCAGCAGGTCACCAGCCTGCCCATCACGGCGGACCACACCCTTGCCCCGGGCCCGCAGCACCCGCCCGCTCGGCGTCCCCGGCGGAACCCGCAGGGTCACCGCGCCGTCGAGCGTGGGCACCCGCAGGTCCGTGCCGAGCACGGCCTCCGCGAAGGTCACCGGAACGGTCAGCGTCAGGTCGTCTCCGGTACGCCCGAACAACTCGTCCGGCCGAACCTTGACGTGCACGAAGAGGTCACCGGCCGGACCGCCGCGCTCGCCCGGCTCGCCGCGCCCGGCCAGACGGATGCGTTGACCGTCGGCCACACCGGCCGGGAAGCGCACGTTCATGGTGCGGGTCTTGGTGACACCGCCGCTGCCGTGGCACTCCGGGCACTTCTCCTCGACCACGGTGCCGACGCCCTGGCAGTTGCGGCACGGCTCGGAAAAGCTGAACGACCCCTGGTTGCGGGTGGTCACCCCGGCACCGTGGCAGACCGGGCAGGTCTGCGGCTGGGTGCCGGGCTTGGCCCCGTTGCCGTGGCAGGTGTCGCAGACCCCGGGCGCGCGCAGCGTCAGGGGCAGCGTCACCCCGCGCACCGCGTCGCCGAAGTCCAGCGCCACCTCGGTCTCCACGTCCCGGCCACGGGCCGGACCGCGGGGCGCGGCCTGCCCACCGGCCTGACCGCCGCTGAAGATCGAGCTGAACAGGTCCTGGAAGCCGGCGCCTCCGAAGCGGCGATCGCCGCCTCCGCCGCCACCGAACATGTCGGAGACGTCGAATGGCATGCCACCCGGCTGGCCACCACCCCGGGCGTTGCGCCGGAACGCGCCCGAGCCGAAGAGCGAGCGCATCTCGTCGTACTCGCGGCGGCGGCCGCTGTCCGACAGCACGTTGTACGCCTCGGACGCGGCCTTGAACCGCTCCTCGGCCTTCGGGTCGCCCGGGTTGTGGTCCGGGTGCGACTCCCGGGCCACCTTGCGGTACGCCTTCTTGATGTCATCCGCGGAGGCGGCCTTGTCCACGCCGAGCACGGCGTAGAAGTCCTTCTCGATCCAGTCCTTCGAACTCACCGGTCCACCTCCTTCCGACCCTGGTGGCCCGGCCGTCCCGCCCACCGCTGCGCGGTGGGCGGGACGGCCTGGTCACTGGCTGGCACTATTCCGGATCCGCGACCGCTACCAGCGCGGGGCGCAGCAGCCGCTCACCGAGCTGGTAGCCGCGTCGCATGACCTGCACGCAGGTCGGCTCGCTGACGTCGGCCGAGGTCTGGTGCGCGACCGCCTCGTGCCGGGTCGGGTCGAACGGGTCGCCCTGCTCGCCGAAGGCGTTCAGGCCGAACTTGCCCAGCGCGGTGGTGAGCTGTTCCGCCACCGTGCCGAACGGCCCGACCAGGTCGCCGTGTTCCCGGGCCCGGTCCAGGTCGTCCAGGATCGGCAGCAGCGCGGCCAGCACCGAGCCGGTCGCCTGCTCCTGCACGAGGCTGCGGTCACGGTCGACCCGCTTGCGGTAGTTGGCGTACTCCGCCGACACCCGCTGCAGGTCCCTGGTCCGCTCGTCGAGCTCGGCCCGGAGCGCCTCCAGCTCGGCACCGAGCGAGGTGCCCGTGCCGCCGCCGTCCACCGGCTGAGCCGGGGCGTCCACCACCGGCGGGCCGGACGGTTCCGGCCCGTCGGTGGCGTTGACCTCGACCTCGATCTCGTCGACCACGACCTCGGCGTCCTCGACCAGGCCCTCGGCCGGCACGCCGGCCTCGGCGTCGGCGGCGGTGCCCTCCGGCTCGGCGGTGTCGACGAGCTTGCGGTTGTTACGGATGACGACCCGCTCCCCGTCGCCGGTGGTCTGCTCCGTGGGCGCGGAGCCACCCGGCGTCGACCCGGTCTCGCCCGGGTCGGCGGCTCGTGGCTTCTGCGTCATGCGGCTACCTCATCCCCTTCGCGGTGGACACGTGTCGGAGGCCGACGGTCACTTCTTGCCGTCCTCGTCCACGATTTCCGCGTCGACCACGTCGTCGGCGCCGCCGGCCTGTGCGCCGGTCGCGCCGGTCGCACCCGGGCCGGGCTCGCCACCCGGCTGCTGACCCTGCTCGGCCTGCTGCGAGTAGAGCAGCGAGCCGGCCTGCTGGGAGACCTGCGCCAGCTTCTCGTGCGCGGACTTGATCTTCTCGACATCCTGCCCGCCGAGGGCGCCGCGCAGCTCGCCGAGCGCCTCGTTGAGCTGCTCACGGTTCTCGCTGGGCAGCTTGTCGCCGCTCTCGGCGAGGAACTTCTCGGTCTGCCACTGCAGTGCCTCGGCCACGTTGCGGGTCTCGGCGTCGTCGCGGCGGCGCTTGTCCTCCTCCGCGTGCTCCTCGGCGTCCCGGCGCATCCGCTCGATGTCGTCCTTCGGCAGCGACGAGCCGCCGGTGATCGTCATCTTCTGTTCCTTGCCGGTGCCCAGGTCCTTGGCGTGCACGTTGACGATGCCGTTGGCGTCGATGTCGAAGGCGACCTCGATCTGCGGCACGCCGCGCGGCGCCGGCGGGAGGCCGGTCAGCTCGAAGGTGCCGAGCTTCTTGTTGTAGGCCGCGATCTCCCGCTCGCCCTGGAACACCTGGATCAGCACCGACGGCTGGTTGTCGTCAGCCGTGGTGAAGACCTCGGAGCGCTTGGTCGGGATGGTGGTGTTGCGCTCGATCAGCTTGGTGAAGATGCCGCCCTTGGTCTCGATGCCCAGGCTCAGCGGGGTCACGTCGAGCAGCAGGACGTCCTTGACCTCACCCTTGAGCACACCGGCCTGGAGGGCGGCGCCGACGGCGACGACCTCGTCCGGGTTGACGCCCTTGTTGGGGTCGCGGCCGGTGAGCTGCTTGACCAGGTCGGTCACGGCGGGCATCCGGGTCGAACCGCCGACCAGGATGACGTGCTCGACGTCGGAGATCTTGATCCCGGCGTCCTTCACGGCCTGCTCGAACGGGCCCTTGCAACGGTCCAGCAGGTCCTGCGTCATCCGCTGGAACTCGGCGCGGCTGAGCGTCACGTCCAGGTGCAGCGGGCCGGCCGCGCCAGCGGTGATGTACGGCAGGTTGATGTTGGTGGTGGTGGCGGCGGACAGCTCGATCTTGGCCTTCTCAGCGGCCTCACGGAGCCGCTGGAGGGCCATCTTGTCCTGGCCGAGGTCGATGCCGTGCTCACCACGGAACGTCTTGACCAGGTGGTCGATGATCCGCTGGTCCCAGTCGTCGCCGCCGAGGTGGTTGTCACCGCTGGTCGACTTGACCTCGATGACGCCCTCGGCCAGCTCCAGCAGCGACACGTCGAAGGTGCCGCCGCCGAGGTCGAAGACCAGGACGGTCTGCTCCTTGGAGCCCTTGTCCAGCCCGTACGCCAGGGCGGCCGCGGTCGGCTCGTTGACGATCCGCAGCACGTTGAAGCCGGCGATCTCACCGGCCTCCTTGGTGGCCTGCCGCTGGCTGTCGTTGAAGTAGGCCGGAACGGTGATCACCGCGTCGGTGATCTGCTCACCCAGGTACGCCTCGGCGTCCCGCTTGAGCTTCATCAGCGTCCGGGCGGAGATCTCCTGCGGGGTGTACTTCTTGCCGTCGATGTCGACGGACCAGTTCGTGCCGACCTCGCGCTTGACCGACCGGATCGTCCGGTCCGGGTTGGTCACCGCCTGGCGCTTGGCGACCTCACCGACGAGCACCTCGCCGTTGCGGGCGAACGCGACGATCGACGGAGTCGTCCGCGACCCCTCAGCGTTGGCGATGACGGTGGGTTCACCGCCCTCGAGAACGCTGACGCAGGAGTTCGTCGTGCCGAGGTCGATACCGACCGCACGTGCCATGTTCGCTTCCTCGCTTCGTAAGGTTGTGCAGGTGACGGGCGTCGCCCGTGGGCTGCTGGCGAGCACCGCCCGCAGCGGGCCCCACCACAAGTTGAGTGAACTTGACTCAATAGTGCCACGCGTCGGCCAATCGTCAAGTCGACTTGAGTCAACCCGACGCAACCCAGCCGTTATTACCGTCCGGTTGTCTTCCCTTGCATCGGTCGGGCACGCTTTAGCGGTGACGACGCACGGCGATCCCGCCACCCGTTCCGGTGCGCCCGCCGTCGCAGCCCGCACCGACCCGCCGGACGCCGCGGAGGAGCCGCCCGCCACCACCGGGGACGACAGCCTCCCCGGCGCACTGTCGGGCCTCCGGGAGGCGATCGGCGCGACCCGGTATCCCCTCGCGCTGCCCTCTGCCAGCTCCGCCCGGCACACCGCGACCGCCCTCACCGACCAGCTCGACGACTACCTGCTGCCCCGGCTCGCCCGGTTGGACGCCCCCCTTCTCGTGGTGGTCGGCGGCTCCACCGGCGCGGGCAAGTCGACGCTGGTCAACAGCCTGGTCAAGGCCCGGGTCAGCGCGGCCGGCGTGCTCCGGCCGACCACCCGCTCCCCGGTGCTGGTCTGCAACCCGTCCGACGCGGCGTGGTTCCGGCAGGGTGACCTCCTGCCCGGGCTGACCCGCACCACCGAGCCGAGCGACGATCCGCGCGCCCTGCACCTCGTCACCGCCCCGGCCCTGCCCGCCGGGCTGGCCTTCCTCGACGCGCCCGACATCGACTCGGTCGTCGACGCCAACCGGGCGCTCGCCACCCAACTGCTGGCCGCCGCCGACCTGTGGCTCTTCGTCACCACCGCCGCCCGGTACGCCGACGCGGTGCCGTGGGAGCTGCTGCGCAGCGCCCGGGCGCGCGGCGCGGTGATCGCCATGGTGCTGGACCGGGTGCCCGCTGAGGCCACCGACGAGATCGCCGCACACCTGACCGAGATGCTCGCCGAGCAGGACCTCGACCGGGCGCCGCTGTTCGTGTTGCCGGAGACCTGGGTCGACGGTCAGGGGCTGCTGCCCGAAGGGGTGACAGCGCCGCTGGCCGACTGGTTCGCCCGGCTGGCCGCCGACGCTGACGCGCGGGCCGCGGTGGTCCGCCAGACCCTCGACGGGGCGCTGGCCGCGCTGCATCCCACAGTGGAGGACCTGGCCGACGCCGCCGACGAGCAGCTCGCCGCCGCCGATGGGCTGGACGAACGGGTCCGGGCCGCGTACCGGGGTGCCGAGCGCACCGTCGAGCAGGGGCTCCAGGACGGCCGGCTGCTGCGCGGCGAGGTGCTCGCCCGCTGGCAGGAGTTCGTCGGCACCGGCGAGCTGTTCCGCACGCTGGAGGCCCGGATCGGCCGCCTCCGGGACCGCGTCGTGGCCGCCGTCACCGGTCGCCCGGCACCCGCCGCCGAGCTGCGCAACGCCATCGAGTCCCAGCTGGTGACGCTGCTGCGCGGAGTGGCCTCCGAGGCCGCCGAGTCCGCGCACACCGGGTGGAAGGCCCACCCGGCCGGCGCCGGGCTGCTCGACCCTTCGCTCGCCCACCCGAGCGACGACCTGCCCGAACGCGCCGAGCGCATGGTCCGGGACTGGCAGCGCGGGGTGCTGGAGCTGGTCCGGGTCGAGGGCGGTGACAAGCGGTTCGTGGCCCGCACCGCCGCGTACGCGGTGAACGCCACCGGGCTGGCCGTGATGATCGCCGTCTTCGCCTCCACCGCGTTCATCCCGACCGGGCTGGAGTTGGCCACCGGGGCCGGCACCACTGTCGCCGCGCAGGCCGTCCTCCAGGCGATCTTCGGCGACCAGGCGGTGCGTACCCTCGCCGCCAAGGCCCGCACCGACCTGCTGGCCCGGGTGCGGACGCTGCTGGACGCGGAGGCCGACCGCTTCCTGAGCCGCACCGCCGAGGCCCGCCCGGCCGCGGACGCCGGCGACGGGCTGCGCCGGGCCGCCGGCCGGGTCGAGCTGGCCCGGCACCGCAGTGGCCTGTCGGCCGGCGACGAGGAGGGTTCCCGGTGAGCAACATCGCCGGCCGGGTACGCGAGGTGTTCCGCGGGGACCAGCGGGTCGACGCCGACGCGCTGATCGCCCGACTGGACGCGGTACGCCGGTTCCTGACCGCCGTGGACGGTCTGCTGCCGGACGGCGACCTGGTGCCCGCGCACACACTGGTCGAGCGGGCCGGCACCCGGCTCGCGCTGTCCCGGGACCACACCGTTGTCGCCCTCGCCGGTGCCACTGGCAGCGGCAAGTCCAGCCTCTTCAACGCGTTGGCGCGGCTGGAACTCTCGCCGGTCGGGGTCCGCCGGCCGACCACCGGCGTCACCCACGCCTGCGTGTGGGGGCCGTTGGAGGGCGCCAACCATCTGCTCGACTGGATCGGCGTACTGCCCCGGCACCGCTTCGTCCGGGAGAGCGCCCTGGACGCCGACGACGAGACGGCCCTGCACGGGCTGATCCTGCTCGACCTGCCCGACTTCGACTCGGTGCAGCGATCGCACCGACTTGAGGTGGACCGGCTCCTCGGCCTCGTCGACCAGGTGGTCTGGGTGGTCGACCCGCAGAAGTACGCCGACCGGGTCATCCACGACAGCTACCTGCGCGAGTTCCACCGGCACCGCGACGTCACGGTGGTCGTGCTGAACCAGGCCGACCGGCTGTCCCCGGCCGAGGTGCCGCGGGTCCTGGACGACCTGCGCCGGCTGCTCGACACGGACGGGCTGACCGGGGTTCCCCTGCTGGCCACCACCGCCGTCGATCCGGCCGGGATGGTCGGGCTGCGCGCCACCATGGAGCGCACGGTGGCCGAACGGCAGGCCGCGTTGCGCCGCCTCGCCGGTGATGTGGACACGGTCGTCGCCGGCCTGGACCAACTTGTCGGTTCGGCCCGGCCGGCGGGTGGGCCGGACGACACCGCCGTCAACGGGCTGAACCGGGCGTTGGCCGGGGCGGCCGGGGTGCCCGCGGTGACCGAGGCCGTGGAGCGGGCGTACCGGCACCGGGCCGGCGCGGCCACCGGCTGGCCCGTGGTCCGGGGCTGGCGGCGGCTGCGACCTGACCCGCTGCGCCGGCTGCACCTGCCGGGCCCGCCCGGCGACCAGAGCGACCCGGCGGAGAGCCTGGTCGCGGCCACCTCGGTACCGGACCCAACGGCCGCCCAACGCTCGGCGCTCGGCCTCGCCATCCGCGCGGTGGCTGACCGGGCCGCCGCCGACCTGCCCGCCGCCTGGCCCGGCGCGGTGACGTCCGCCGCCCGGTCCCGCCTCGGCGACCTGCCGGACGCCCTGGACCGCACGATCGCCGGCACCGACCTCGGCCTCGACCGTCGACCGGTGTGGTGGCGTGCCGTCGGCGGTGTGCAGTGGTTGGTCACCCTGGCCGCCGTGGTCGGGTTGGGCTGGTTGGTGCTCGGCTACGCGCTGCGGGTTCTCGGCCTGCCCGCGCTGGACAACCCGATGGTCGGCGCGGTGCCGCTGCCCACAGCGCTGCTGCTCGGTGGCCTGCTGGCCGGGCTGCTGGTGGCGGTGCTGACCCGACCGGTGGTGCGGTGGGCCGCCCGACGCGCCCGGGCCCGCGCCGAACAGCGGCTGACGGCACGGGTGGCCCAGGTGGGCGACGAGTACGTGCTGACCCCGGTACGGATCGTGCTCGGCTCGTACGCGCAGGCCCGCGACGCGCTGCGGGACGCCGCACGCGGCTGACGCTCCGCACGGCCCGCTACCGCTCTCCGTACGCCCACAGCGGCGTAGGGTCGGAGCATGGCCACGCCTCAGACCCCCTACGACGCGGTGCTGCACGCCGCACGCGACGTGACCAAGCTGGAGTCCGCCCTCGACGCCGAGATGCTGGGCAGCGCCCTGCTCGGCAGTGTCTACGCGATCGCGGAGACCGACCGCGACGCCGCCGTACGGGAGTTCGTCACCGGCTTCCTCGCCGCCACCAGCCGCCGCCGGGTCGCGGCGGCGACCACCATCCGGCAGGTGTTCGCCACGCTCGTCCCCACCGCCGAGGGCACCGAGCGGGTCCGTCCGGGCAGCCAGGCGCCCAACTGGACAGCGCAACTGGGCCGGGTGCACCTCACCGGCAGCTGGGCGTACGGCGACGTGTACGGCGATCAGACCTCCTACCTGGCGACCTTCGCCTACGACGACGAGTCCGGCGGCTCGGAGCACGCGCTGGTGGCCCTGGTGGACCACAACATCGGCATCACCAAGGACATCTTCGTGGGCGGGCCGGCCGAACGGATCCTGGACCAGGTCCGGCAGATGTGCGCCGACGACGAGTTGACCTGGTTCCGTACCGAAGATCCGGCCCGGCTCCGGGGCGAGGTGGCGCGCCATCTGGCGGTCACCGACGACCTGGGCGAGTTGCCCGGTGAGGGCTCGCTCGCCACCGACCGGGCGTTGGTCGGTGCCCGGCTGGCGATGCTGCCCACCGCGGCCGGTCCGACCGGCCCGGCGGAGGTCGAGCCGCTCTCCGCCGCCGAGCGCACGGACCTGGTCCGGCGGTTCCTCGCCGCGCCGGAAGCCGTCCGGTTCGGGCTGGACGCCGTCGACGGCCCCGAGTTGGCCTCCCTGCACTTCTGCCTGAGCCTGCTGCTGGACCACTCGGCGAGCTTCCCGGACGCCGATCCGATGCGCTGGAGCCCGGCGGTGTCCGGGCTCTTCCTGCTCGACTGGGTGCACCGTCGGGCCGTGCTGGACATGGACGACGCGGCGATGCTGCCCCGGGTGCTGCGGGCCTGGGCGCGGTACGCGTCGCGCCAGCGCGGGCTGCCCGAGGCGGCGGTGACGCGCACCGACGAGGCGATCGAGGAGATGGTGCCGGAGTTCGCCCGGCTCTACTCGACAGGTGAGCGGCGCAGCCCGGCCACCGCGGCGGTGGCGCAGCTGATGGCCGACGGGGTGGACCCGGACGATCCGGCCGCGTTGGACGCCTGGATCGAGGCGAACCGGCACCGGCTCGCCGACGACGGCGCCTGACCGTGTCCCGGGGGTGGGTGGCTCCGCGCCGCCCGCCCTCGCGGCGGCCCGCGACCCCGCTCCGGTCCCTGAGCGGCCCGCGACCCGCCTCGGTCGCTGGGTGGCGGGTCAGCGCAACGGGCCGAAGACCACAGCGGCGATCAGCGCGCCGAGCACACCACCGGCCAGCACCTGCGGCACCGTGTGGTCGCGCAGCCGTACCCGGGACCAGCCGACCACCGCCAGCAGCGGTGCGGCCGCGACCAGCCGCGTCCCGAAGGTCAACATCAGGATGACCAGCGTGCCGGCGGCCACCGCCGAGTGGATCGACATCTTCCACCAGTGGCTGACCGACACGGCGACGACGAGGCCGACCAGCCCGGCCACCGCCAGCGCCAGCACCGGGCGGGGCGCGCCGAGCACGGCGAGCAGGGCGAGCCCTGCGGCGACCGAGCCGAGGCCGACGAGCAGCGGCGCGCGGCGCTGCTCCCGGCGGCCGACGTGGTGGTCGGTGAGCCGGCCACGGCGTACCCCGCCGACGATGTAGGCGAACGGAATGCCGGTGACGAAGAGCGTGGCGAGCAGCCCCCAGACGAGACCCTGACCGGGGCGGTTCGCGCTGTGCCAGCTCACCGTGAGCATCAGCAGCGACACGAGCACCGCCGGTGCGGTCACCTCGGTGACCAGCCGGGCGATCCACAGCCCCGGCCCGGGTCGGGTGGTGACCGGGCGGAGTTCCGCACCGCCGCCCACGCCACCCCCTCCGGTACGCGCCTGTTGCCGATCAGCACCGACGCCGGACGGGCCGAGCCTGATCGTCACCGTACCGTCGGCGAAGCCAGGGGGTGTGTCGGTCCGGGCAGCGGAGCCGGACTGACGTGGGGGGTCGGGGCGAGGGCCGACGGCGACGGGTTCGCCGGGCCCGGCCGGCGGGTCGGTACCGCGGGTGGCGTGGGGGTGGGGGCCGGCACGGACCGGGTGCTGGTCGGCACGGCGGTCGCGGTCGCGTCGTCGGTCGGCGTGGGTGTCGGGTCCGGCGTCGGGTCCACCGTCAGTGTCGGGGTCGGATCGGGGTCGGCCGAGCCGGTCGGGCCAGGGTCGGTGGGGTCCGGGTCGGGCGGATCGGTGGGATCGGTTGGGTCGGTGGTGGGCTCGGTCGGGTCCGGGTCCGGGTCCGGCGGATCGGTGGAGTCGGTCGGGTCCGGGTCCGGCGGGTCGGTCGGGTCGGGGTCGTGGGGCGGCGGAGCGACGGGCGGGGGTACGGGCGGCGAGGTGCCTCGCGTGGGTTTCGGCGCGACGGGCGGAGCGCTGGTGCGCAGGTCCGGCCCGGGATCGGCGGCGGCGGGTCCGTGCGCTGGAGGTCGTGGGGCGGCGGTCAGCCAGCCGCTGGTCGGGCCGACGCTGGGCGTGCCGAGCGGCGGAGGCGGCGGTTGGCTGGCCATCGGCAGCGGGATCACCACCGGCCCGACGGAAGGGGTCGGGATGAACGGGGTGCTGCTGTCCGGCAGGGCGGTGCTGCCCGGGGTGGCCGAGCCCGCGCTGATCGCGGCGAGGATGGGCATCGACGCGGTGCCGGCCAGCAGCGCGACGGTGAGCAGGTAACCGCGGGTGGGGCCACCGGCGCTGGGGGCACGGTGAACGCCGACCACCCCGCGATAGCCGCCGGCCGACCGGTGCCGACCAAGTGCTGGTGCGCCGGGACCGTCACCTGGCTCGTACACCGCACACTCCTTGTCGTCGGGTCGTCGGGTCGTCGGGTCGTCGGGTCCTTGTCAAACCCGACAATTCACCCGATCGGCGCGATCCTGCGGGAATCAGCCTCGCGCAGTCACCCTCCGTCAGCCAACCTCCACCGCGTGTCGACACGCGGTGCTGGCCGAACGGTGACGATTCATGCCGCAACGCCTGGGATACGCGGGCCGTCACGATGGCGACAAACGGCGTCAAAGCAGGGTCGGTCGGAATGCGGGGGCAGGCGTACTGTGGGCGCGCTCACCTGCTCTGCGAATATGGAGCACGACGGCAACGCAGCCGTGACCTCCGCGCACCCTCGCGGCAGGCGCGGCCCGGCGCCGGCGCTCCCCGATCCGGGTTCGGCCAGAACCCGGTTCACGCCGTGCGGCAACCCCCACCGGGGCTAGGCGCGGCCGCCAGGAACCGGTCCGGCAGCAGCCGGGCAGGCGCACGAGTTGCGTGGCCGGGTGACCCCCCGGTGCCGACGCAGACACGACAGGGAGAGACCGATGGCAAAGGGCGACCCCGGGGGCACCACCCGCAGCAGGCGGGCCGCACCCCGCTCCAGGAAGGGCACGGCCGGCGACCCCGCGCTGGTGCAGCTACTCACCCCCGACGGCGAGCGGATCGACAGCGCCACCGGGCCGGACGGCACCGAGTACCGCGTCGACTTCACCGACGAGGAGTACCGCGGGCTCTACCGTGACCTGGTGCTGGTCCGGAAGCTGGACGCCGAGGCGACCGCTCTCCAGCGCCAGGGCGAGCTGGGCCTCTGGGCCAGCCTGCTCGGCCAGGAGGCCGCCCAGGTCGGGTCCGGGCGGGCGCTGCGTGCCCAGGACATGGCCTTCCCGACCTACCGGGAGCACGGCGTCCTCTACTGCCGGGGCATCGACCCGATCATGCCGCTCGGCCTGTTCCGCGGCGTCGACCAGGGCGGCTGGGACCCGAACGAGTTCAAGTTCAACATGTACACGATCGTCATCGGCGCGCAGACCCTGCACGCCACCGGCTACGCGATGGGCATCACCATCGACGGCAAGACCGGCACCGACGACGGCGAGGCTGCGATCGCCTACTTCGGCGACGGCGCCACCAGCCAGGGCGACGTGAACGAGGCGTTCGTCTGGGCCAGCGTGTTCAACGCGCCGCTGGTCTTCTTCTGCCAGAACAACCAGTACGCGATCTCCGAGCCGCTGGAGCGGCAGACCCGGGTCCCGCTCTACCAGCGGGCCGCCGGCTTCGGCTTCCCCGGCGTACGGGTGGACGGCAACGACGTGCTGGCCTCGTACGCGGTCACCCGCACCGCGCTGGACAACGCGCGGCTCGGGCAGGGGCCGAGCCTCATCGAGGCGTACACCTACCGGATGGGCGCGCACACCACCTCCGACGACCCGACCCGCTACCGGATCGCCAGCGAGGTCGAGGCGTGGCAGGCCAAGGACCCGATCGCCCGGGTCAAGGCCTTCCTGGAGAAGCAGCAGATCGCCGACGCCGGCTTCTTCGCCGAGGTCGACGAGCAGGCCCGCCGCGAGTCGGTGCACCTGCGCGAGCGGGTGCTCGAGATGCCGAACCCGGAGCCGGTGACGATGTTCGATCACGTCTACCCCAACGGGTCTCCGCTGCTCGACGAGCAGCGCGCGCAGTTCAGCCGCTACATGGAGTCGTTCGAGGGGAGCGCCCACTGATGGCCACGGAGACGCTCACCATCGGCAAGGCCCTCAACACGGGTCTGCGCCGCGCCCTGGAGAACGACAGCAAGGTCATCATCATGGGCGAGGACGTCGGCAAGCTCGGCGGCGTCTTCCGGATCACCGACGGGCTCCAGAAGGACTTCGGTGACCAGCGGGTCATCGACACCCCGTTGGCCGAGTCCGGCATCATCGGCACCGCCGTCGGTCTGGCCATCCGCGGCTACCGGCCGGTCTGCGAGATCCAGTTCGACGGCTTCGTCTACCCCGCGTACGACCAGATCGTGTCGCAGGTGGCGAAGATGCACTACCGCTCGGGCGGCAGGCTCAACATCCCGATGGTCATCCGGATCCCGTTCGGTGGCGGCATCGGCGCGGTCGAGCACCACTCCGAGTCGCCGGAGGCGTACTTCGCGCACACCGCCGGCCTGAAGGTGGTGACCTGCGCCAACCCGCAGGACGCGTACGTGATGATCCAGCAGGCAATCGCCTCGGACGACCCGATCGTCTTCCTGGAGCCCAAGCGGCGCTACTGGGAGAAGGGCCAGGTCGACCTGGACGCGCCGCTGTCCGACGCGTACCCCCTGCACTCCGCCCGGGTGGTGCGGCCCGGCACCGACGCCACCGTGCTGGCCTACGGCCCGATGGTGCGGACCTGCCTGGACGCGGCGACCGCCGCCGCCGAGGACGGCCGTGAGCTGGAGGTCATCGACCTGCGCTCACTCTCGCCGCTGGACCTACGGGCGGCGTACGAGTCGGTGAAGCGCACCGGCCGTGCGGTAGTGGTGCACGAGGCGCCGTCCAACATCGGCCTCGGCGCCGAGTTGGCCGCGCGGATCACCGAGGAGTGCTTCTACTCCCTGGAGTCGCCGGTGCTGCGGGTGACCGGCTTCGACACCCCCTACCCGGCCGCCCGGGTGGAGGAGGAGTACCTGCCCGACCTCGACCGGGTGCTCGACGCCGTCGACCGCACCTTCGGCTGGTGAGCGGCATGTCCCGGATCAAGACGTTCAACCTGCCCGACCTGGGCGAGGGGTTGACCGAGGGCGAGATCCTGGCCTGGTTGGTCAAGGTCGGCGACACCATCGAGCTGAACCAGCCGATCGTCGAGGTGGAGACCGCGAAGGCGGCGGTGGAGATCCCGGCGAAGTGGGCCGGGCAGGTGCAGGCGATCCACCACCCGGAGGGCAGCACTGTCGAGGTCGGTACGCCGATCATCGCGATCGACACCGACCCGGGGGCCGGCCCGCTGGAGACGCCGTCGACCACTGCCACGCCCAGCGGTGACCTGCCCACGCCGTCGGCGGCTTCGCTGGCGGCGGTGGAGGTGGCACCGGCCGAGGGCATGGTCGAGCCCGGTCTGATCGGCGGTGCGGCCCCTGGTGGTCGCACGGCGGTGCTGGTCGGCTACGGCCCGCGTACCACCGCCGCGAAGCGCCGCCCCCGCAAGGGCGCGGTTCCCGCGCAGGCCGTGGCCGCTCCCGCACCGGCTGCGCCGACTGCACCACCGGTGGTGGCTCCGGTCCGCAACGGGCAGGCCGCGCTGACCGGTGGTGGCGTGCTCGCCAAGCCGCCGGTGCGCAAGCTCGCCAAGGATCTCGGGGTCGACCTCGGCACGTTGACCGGGTCCGGGCCGCTCGGCTCGATCACCCGGGAGGACGTGCAGCGGGCGGCGAGCGGTGCGACCGCCGTCGTGGCCGAGCCGATCGCGGCGACGACCGCGCCCAGCTTCGGCGCCGACCGGGAGCAGCGCATCCCGGTCAAGGGGGTTCGCAAGCTGACCGCCGAGAACATGTCCCGCTCGGCGTTCACCGCCCCGCACGTGACGGAGTTCCTGACCGTCGACGTGACCCGGGCGATGAAGGCGCTGGACCGGCTGCGCGGCCGGCGGGAGTGGCGCGACGTACGGGTCTCGCCGCTGCTGCTGGTGGCGAAGGCGGTGCTGGTCGCTGTGCAACGGCACCCGATGGTCAACTCGACCTGGGCGGGCGACGAGATCGTGGTCAAGGAGTACGTCAACCTCGGCATCGCGGCAGCCACCGAGCGCGGTCTGATCGTGCCGAACGTCAAGGACGCCGGCCGACTCTCGCTGCGGGAGTTGGCGGACGCGCTGACCGATCTGGTGCAGACGGCGAAGTCCGGCCGTACCTCGCCGGCGGCCATGTCCGGCGGCACCCTGACCATCACCAACGTCGGCGTGTTCGGGGTGGACACCGGCACACCGATCCTGCCGCCGGGTGAGTCCGCGATCCTGGCGTTCGGCGCGGTGCGGGAGATGCCCTGGGTGCACAAGGGCAAGGTCAAGGTTCGCCAGGTCACCACGTTGGGGTTGAGCTTCGATCACCGGATCATCGACGGTGAGCTGGGTTCGAAGTTCCTGCGGGACGTCGGCGACTTCCTCACTGATCCGGAGGCGGCGCTGCTCGCCTGGACCTGATCGCTCGCGTCACCAGCCACGGCCGGTGTGCCACGGGTTAACGCCCGGCACACCGGCCGTGTCCGTTGGGCGACGGAACCGTCGGCCAGAAGCCCCGTTGACCTTTGATTGTTAGGCAGGTGTCTCAGCTCACCTAATAATCGATGGAATTTCACCGGCTTCTGCTGTTGAATAGATGCATCAGGGGCTGACAACCGAATAGCTAGGGGGACCCACCAATGAGCATGATCGAGCGAATCCGCAACCACCGCGACGCCACCCGCCGCGCCCGTGCCATCGAGCACGCGCTGCGCTCGGCGAACTCGCCGGCGGTCCGCGAGGAGATCCTCGTCATCGCCCAGCGTCACATGAGCTGACGCTCCACGACATTCCTCACCTCCTCCAGATCGATGGCCCACCCGGCCCACCGGGTGGGCCATCGGCGTTCAGCCGCCACCCACCACCGGGATTCCGCCCTGCCGCAGCGCCCGGTACGGTGGGCTTCGGTCGCCGCCCGCCGACCCGGCAGAGGCCGAGCCGACAGAAGCTGCTCGACACCAACCGGCCACGGTGAGTGACGGCCAGTGCTCCTTGGACGTGTCGTGCCACCACCCGATACCGTGCGGGGAGCCGGCACAGCGGTACGCCGGTGACGCCGGCAGCCACGCCGAGGAGACCGATCGGCACCGGCGAGCCGACATGTGATGGAGGAGGCGCACCCATGACGTCCGAGGGCCCGCACCGTTCCGGCCAAGAGCCGGACGAGGTGTCACCGGGCGCCGGCGGACCGGCGCCGTACGGCGACCGCCCGGCGCAGCCGGACAACGGCCAGAACGCCGCCGGCCCCGACCTGGGCTGGGCACCCCCGCCCCCGACACGGCCCAACCCGTCGGCGCCGGCATGGGCGACCCAGCCCGAGCAGCCACCGGCCCCTGCCTGGGGTGCCGCCGCTGCTCCACAGTCCAACGACCCGGCACAGCCCGCCTGGGCCGCTGGCGGTGGCGGGAGCGAACCGCCGCAGCAGCAGCCCGGTGCGTGGCCCGGCAACGACGGTGCCCCGGCTCCGGCGCAGCCCGACCCCTGGGCGGCGCAGCAGCAGGGTTGGACGCCCGCCGAGCAGAGCTCGCCCGCGCCGACCTGGACCCCGAGCGCCCCCGCCGAGCAACCGGACTGGGTGCAGGTCCAGCCGGCCGCGCGGGGCGCCGCACAGGTTCCGCCGGCCACCGCCGCCTGGCCCGCCCAGGACGACCCGGCCGCCGGCTGGGGTGGCGCGGCGCAGCAGACCAACCCGCCCGCCGCCGACTGGCGCGGGGGCGAGTCCACCCAGTCCGACGCACCGCAGTCCGCCGCCTGGCCCGGCGGCGCTCAGCAGGAACAGGCCACCGGCAACGGCGGCTGGCCCGCTGGCGGCGCCCGGGACGACCAGCCGGTGTGGACGCCGGCCGAGCAGTCGCCACCGGCCTGGGGCCAGCCCGCCGAAGCAACCGAGCAGCCCGCCCCCGGCTGGGGTCAGGCCGCCCAGCCGAACGCGGCTCGTGGCGCCGCCCAGGTGCCGGCCCCGACGACGACCTGGCCCGCCCAGGACGACCCGGCCAACTCCGGCGGGTGGGCCGCGCAGCAGCAGGCGCAGCCCGCAGCGTGGAACGACGGCAACGACGCGCGGCAGGACCAGCCCGCGCAGCCGACCCCCGGGCAGCCAGCCGCCTGGGGCGGTGCCGAGAGCCGCCCGCAACAGCCCGACTGGGTGCTGTCCCAGCCCGAGCAGCCGACCGAGCGGCCGGAGCAGGCAGCGTGGACCCCGCCGGAGCCGAGCAACCTGCCCGCCCGGGCCAGCGCCAGCGTGCCCACCAGCGGCGGCGCACCCAACTGGGCCGCCAGCCCGGACAATGCCGCGCAGGGCAACTCCGGCGCTGTGGCGGAGGTCGAACCGTGGGCGCCCGGTGAGGTGTGGGGCCGCGCGGAGGCCGAGGCTTCCGCCCAGGCCCGTGGCGGCTGGGAGGCGGACCGGGCCGACGAGGCACCGGCCTACCAGCCCGGTCCCGCACCGGGCATCTCACCGGCGAACGCGGTGCCGCTGCCTCCGCAGGAGCAGCGCGTGCCGGGCGCCAGCCTGGCTGCCGCCCCACCGGCCGACTACGCGCCCCAGGCCCAGTTCGCGCCGATCCCCGAGCAGCCCGCCTACGCCGAGCGGGAGACCCCGGACGCCGCCGCGCAGTACGGTGGCCGCCCCGAGGACTCCGCCGCGAGCGCCGCGGTGGTGCCCGCCCCGCGTACCTCACCGGAGTCCGGAGCGGGTCGTGCGGCGGTACCGGTGTCGGACGCCGAGTCGGCAGCCGGCGCGGCGGCCCGGGCCACGGCGAGCGCTTCGGTGCCGCTGGCCAGCCGGGTGATGCCCCCGACCGACCAGGCGATCCGACCGACCGGCACCGCCGCACCGCAACCCCGGGTGTACGGTCGCCCGGCTCGACCGGAGCCGGAGGCCGAGCCCGAGCCGGAGGCGTTCCAGGGCAACCCGGGCGGCGACCGTCAGGGTGCCCCGGAGTGGCAGAACGACGCGCCGCAGCAGGCCACGCCCGACTGGCAGAACGAGGGCCAGCGGCAGATCGCGCCCGACTGGCAGCACGACGCGCAACGGCAGGCGGGGTCCGGCTGGGGTGGCGACTCCCCGGCCGAGCCGCGCTTCGACGACCGGCAGCCCGCACCGAACCCGTTCAACGAGGCCCCGTCGGCGCCGCCGGCGTTCCCGCCCGGTGTGCCGTCCTTCGTCGACGCCCCGGGTAACAACAGGCCGGTGAACGGCGTTCGGCCGCACGCCGGTGCCGACCAGCCGGCGGACCAGTTCGGCGGCCCCGGCTCGCCGTCCGCCGGCACCGTGAACGGGACGTCGACCTTCGGTGCGCCGACCTTCGGTGGCCCCGGTTCCGGCGGGCCCGGCTTCGGCGCGCCGGCGGCCGAACCGGTGTCGGGCAGCGGCTTCCCGCCGTCGTTCCCGCCGCCGTCGCAGTCCGCGCCGGCCTGGGGCCAGGAGGCCAGCCCGACGGACCAGGGCCGGTTCGACGCGTTCAAGCCGGACGCCGACGAGCCGAAGGTGGAAGCACCGGCGCCGAAGGTGCGCAACGGCCGGGTGCTGGCCGCGGTGCTGATCGCCGCGGTGCTCATCCTGGCGGTGCCGCTCGGTCTGCTGCTGCTGCTCGGCAAGGTCGGCGGGGACGACGCGCCGGCCTTCGACCCGGCGGTCGGCACCTGCGTGAAGCAGTCCGGCGAGGGCGGCGCCTCGGCGGCGGACTGTGGCGAGGCGGGTGCGTTCACGATCGTCTCGAAGGTGGACGCCAAGGAGAAGTGCACCGACACGACGCAGCCCCACGTGGTGCTGCCGGGTGACGGCAGCAACCGGGTGCTCTGCCTGAAGCCGGCCGCAAAGTAGCTGCACCGACGGCGGGGTCACGGGCAACCGTGGCCCCGCCGTCGTCGTACCCGCAGGTGGTGTCGGTGACCACCAAATCTCGCCCCCTCCGGCCGGGTGCGGGCCGATGGTCAGGCACGATGGGTGCATGAGCGCACGAGTACGGGCTCCCGAACTGCGCGGTCGGGGCTGGCTGAACACCGGTGGACGCGACCTCAAGCTCGCCGACCTTCGCGGCAAGATCGTCATCGCGGATTTTTGGACGTTCTGCTGTATCAACTGCCTGCACGTGCTCGACGAGCTGCGCCCGCTGGAGGAGAAGTACGGCGACGTGCTCGTCGTGATCGGCGTGCACTCGCCGAAGTTCGAGCACGAGAAGGACGCCGACGCGCTCGCCGCCGCCGTGGAGCGGTACGGGGTGCACCACCCCGTCCTCGACGATCCTGAGCTGGACATGTGGCAGCAGTACGCGGCCCGGGCCTGGCCGACCCTGTCGGTGATCGACCCCGAGGGTTACGTGGTGGCCACCATGGCCGGCGAGGGGCACGCCGAAGGGCTCGCCCGGCTGATCGACGAGTTGGTCGCCACCCACGAGGCCAAGGGCACCCTGCACCGGGGAGACGGCCCGTACGTCCCGCCGCCGGCACCGGAGACCGCGCTGCGCTTCCCGGGTAAGGCGACGCTGCTGCCGAACGGCAACCTGCTGGTCTCGGACTCGGCCCGGCACTCGGTGGTCGAGGTCGAGCCGGACGGTGAGACGCCGGTGCGGCGGATCGGCTCGGGTGAGCGGGGTCGGGCGGACGGGCCGGCGGCCACCGCGACGTTCTCCGAGCCGCAGGGCGTGTGCCTGCTGCCCACGCATGTCGCCGAGGTGGCCGGTTACGACCTGGTGGTGGCCGACACCGTCAACCACCTGCTGCGCGGCGTACGGCTGGAGTCCGGCGAGGTGGTCACGGTGGCCGGCAGCGGCCGGCAGTGGCGCGCCGAGGTCGACGACCACGCCCACGACGCGCTCGCCGTCGACCTCTCCTCACCGTGGGATCTGGCCTGGTACGACGACAAGCTGATCATCGCGATGGCCGGTATCCACCAGCTGTGGTGGTTCGACCCGATCAAGCGGACCGCCGGCATGTACGCCGGCACCACAGTGGAGGCGCTGCGCGACGGCCCGCTGGCCGAGGCGTGGATGGCCCAGCCGTCGGGGCTCTCCGTCTCGGTCGACGGCACCCGGCTCTGGGTGGCTGACAGCGAGAGCAGTGCGATCCGGTACGTGGAGAACGGCGTGCTGGGCACCGCCGTCGGGCAGGGCCTGTTCGATTTCGGGCACGTGGACGGTCCGGCGGAGTCGGCGCTGCTGCAACACCCGCTGGGCGTGTGCGCGCTGCCGGACGGCTCGGTGCTGATCGCTGACACGTACAACGGCGCGGTGCGCCGCTTCGACCCGGCCAGCAACCAGGTCTCCACCGTGGCGGACGGGTTGGCGGAGCCGAGCGACCTGGTGCTCACCCCGTCCGGTGAGGTGCTGGTGGTGGAGTCGGCCGCGCACCGGTTGACCCGGCTCGCGCCGGGTGCCCTGTCGGCGGCGGGGGCCAGCACGGTGGACGGCCCCCGGCACCGCACCGAGCGCAAGCCGACTGATCTCGCGGCCGGCGAGGTCACCCTGGACATCGTCTTCACCCCGGCGCCGGGGCAGAAGTTGGACGAGACGTACGGGCCGTCGACGCGGTTGGTGGTGTCGGCGTCCCCGCCGGAGCTGCTGGTGGAGGGTGCCGGGACGGGCACCGAGCTGTCCCGTCGGCTGGTGCTCAACGGCGAGGTCACCGCTGGCGTGCTCCAGGTGACGGCTCAGGCGGCGACCTGTGACGCGGACGTGGAGCACGCGGCGTGCCACCTGACCCGGCAGGACTGGGGCGTACCGGTCCGGGTGGTCGACGGTGCCGTGACGCGGCTGCCACTGGTGCTCCGCGGTCTGGACGCCTGACCTGGTCGGAGGGGCCCGCGCGGGGCCCCTCCGGTCAGGCGAACGGGGCGAGCGTGATGTCGGCGTCGATCAGGGTGGCGCGGACGAGTTCGGCTGCGGAGACCGCGCCCGGGGTGTCGCCGTGCACGCAGATCGAGTCGACCGAGCAGGGGATGACGGTGCCGTCGACAGCCACCACGCTGCGGTGCGTGGCCATCCGCACCGCCCGTTCGGCGACCTGCTCGGGGTCGGTGATCACCGCGCCCGGGGTGCCGCGCGGCACCAGCGCCCCGTTGGGCAGGTAGGCGCGGTCGGCGAAGGCCTCGGCCACCACCGGCAGACCGGCACCGACGGCGAGTTGGGCGAGGGTCGACCCGGGCAGGCAGAGCACCGGCAGCTCGGGGTCGTAGCCGGTGACCGCCGCGACCACCGCCGCCGCCTGGGATTCGTCGATGCTGGCCGCGTGGTAGAGCGCGCCGTGCGGCTTGAGGTAGCGGACCCGGGTGCGGAACAGCCGGCAGAACGCGTCGAGCGCCCCGAGCTGGTAGGTCACCTCGTCGCGGAGCTCGGCGAAGTCGTACGCGATGTGCCGCCGGCCGAAGCCGGCCAGGTCGCGGTAGCCGACCTGCGCGCCCACCGCCACCCCACGGTGCGCGGCGCCCTCGCAGACCCGCCGCATGGTGGACGGGTCGCCGCCGTGGAAGCCGCAGGCGACGTTGGCGGAGGTCACCAGGTCCAGCAGCGCGTTGTCGTCGCCGAGTCGCCAGATGCCGAATCCCTCGCCCAGGTCAGCGTTGAGGTCCATGGAATCTGACGGTAGTACCTGGCCGTGCCTGCGCGAGCGCTGTCACGTCGGTGACCACCCCGATGACGGGGTATCCGCCGGTGGTCGGATGGTCCGCGAGGAAGATCAGGGGTTGTCCGTCCGCCGGCACCTGTACCGCGCCGAGCACGATGCCCTCGCTGGGGAGTTCGCCGGCGACCGCGCGGGGCAGCGGCGCGCCGGCGAGGCGCGCGCCGACCCGGTTGCTCACCGGGCTGATGGTGTACGCGCTGCCGAAGAGCCGGTCGAACGCAGTCGGCGTGAACCAGTCCTCGCGGGGGCCGGGGCCGAGCGTCAGGTGCAGCTCCGGCTCGGGGTGGGCGCAGCTGGTCCAGTCGACCGGCGCGGGTGCGGCGACCGGTCTACCCAGTGGCAGCCGGTCGCCGTCCCGCAGCGCAGATGGGCCGAGCCCGGAGAGGGTGTCGGTGGCCCGGCTGCCGAGCACCGGTGGCACGTCGATGCCGCCCGCGACCGCCAGCCAGCTCCGTACGCCCCGTCGGGCGGGGCCGATCCGCAGCACCGTGCCGGCCGGCACGCTGAGCGGGCGTCCGGTGTCACCGGGCCGAGCACCCGCCTGGACCGGGACCTCGGCACCGGTGACCGCGACAGTGGTGGCCCGGGTCAGCCGCACTGTGCAGCCAGTCAGGGTGATCTCCAGGCCGGCCGCGTGCTCCGGATTGCCGACCAGCCGGTTGGCCAGCCGCAGGGCGGCCGGGTCGAGGGCGCCGGAGCGGGGTACGCCCAGGTGCGCCCAGCCGGGCCGGCCGAGGTCCTGCACTGTGGTGAGCGCGCCGGCGCGGAGCACCTCGATGGCGCCCGGGTGGGTCACGCCGCCACCATCCGGACGGTGGTGCCCGGGTTGAGGCGGGCCGGCGGATCGGCGGCGACGTCGAACAGCACCAGGTCGGTCCGGCCGACCAGCTGCCAGCCGCCGGGCGACGCGCCCGGATAGATGCCGGCGTACGGGCCGGCCAGCGCGACCGAGCCGGCCGGGACCCGGGGACGGGGCGTGGCCAGCCGGGGCAGCGCCAACTCGGCGGGCAGCCCGGTCAGGTAGGGAAAGCCGGGGGCGAAGCCGCAGAACGCGACCCGGAACCTGGTGCTGGTGATCCGCTGCCGCACCGCTGACACGTCCACGCCCCAGTGGTCGGCCACCGCCGGCAGGTCCGGCCCGTCGAAGGAGACGGGCACGACCACGTCCGCCGCGTCGGCGTCGGCGTTGACGGCGGCGCTGGCGCTGGCGTCGGCGTCGGCGTCGGCGTTGTGGCCTGCGGCTCTGGTGTGCTCGGGGCCGGTGGCCGCGGCGGCGACGGCGGACGCCCATCGGGTCAGCTGCCGGGCGGTGGCGGTCGGGTCGGGCAGGCCGTCGAGCAGCACGGTCCGGGCCGCCGGCACGATCTCGACGGCGATCAGGTCGCCCCGTTCCCGACGCCGCCACAGTTCGCTGCGCCACGCTTCGACAAGCGCGGCCTCGGGGATGTCGGTGGGCGTGGTGCAGTCGAGGAGCAGGGCGTGCGCCCCGACGGGTCGGATCCGCATCCGCTCATCCTCGCCGATGTGCCGCCGATCCGGTGTTCACGGTGATGGTGCCCGGTGTCACCAACGCCACTACTTACAAGTAACCTACGGTGTCGTAACCTGACTGGGTGACCACCTCCGCCCCGCTTCGCCTGAAGCCGGTCGACATCGGTAAGCCTCGGATGCGCGGCTGGCTCCACACGTACGCCTTCTTCGTCGCCGTGGTCTGCGGCATCGTGCTCTGCTCGATCGCCGCCACCAGGCCGGGATGGGCGCCACTGGTGAGCTGCCTCATCTACAGCCTGACGGTCTGCGGGCTCTTCGGCACGAGCGCGTTGTACCACCGTCGGGTGTGGTCGGAGCGCGGCTACCAGCTGATGCGCCGGATGGACCACTCGATGATCTTCGTGTTCATCGCCGGCACGTACACACCACTCTGCGTGATGCTGCTCGCGCCCCGGCCTGCCACGGTGATGCTGGCCCTGGTCTGGGGTGGCGCGTTGGCCGGCGTGGCGGTCAAGGTGGTCTGGCCGCACGCGCCGCGCTGGGTGTCCGCGCCGCTCTACCTGGCGCTGGGCTGGGTGGCGGTGGCCATGCTGCCGGAGATCCTGCACGGCGGCGGCGTCGCGGCACTGGTGCTGCTGGTCGTCGGCGGCGCGATCTACAGCGTGGGCGCGGTCTTCTACGCGTTGCGCCGGCCCAATCCGTGGCCGACCGTCTTCGGCCACCACGAGTTTTTTCACGCCTGCACGCTGCTGGCGGCGCTCTGTCACCACATCGCCATCTACTTCGCGCTTTTCGCCTGACCCGAACTCCGGGATCGGCGGCTCCCCGGGATCGGGCACCGCATCCCACCTCACGATCCGCGGGGGCGCGCGGGGCGCGGCTCCGGGGCCGGGGCCGAACGCGAGCCGGGGCCCCGCGACGCTGCGGGACCCCGGAGTGTGTGAGCGAGGATCAGACCGGTCGGCCCGGCCTACGCACCTCGCGATACTCCTGCACGACCTGGTCGTTCTGGACCGGAACGACCCGGTCGGCCACCACGCGCTCCTCGCGCACCGGCGCGGCGACCACCGTGCGGCGGCGGCTGCTCCAGAAGTAGAGGGTGACGAGCAGACCGGCGACGCCGGCCAGCATCAGCACCCAGCCGACCACTGACAGGTCAAGCCAACCCAGGTCGGCCTCCACTGCGAACGCGAAGATCGCGCCTATCGCGATCAAGAAGATGCTGCCACCAATGCCCATGTCTCGCTCCTCGGCTCGAACCTGGCGTACCTCGCGCCGCGGCCGTCGGTAGGGGTGCGGCATCCATCGACTTACCCCGGCACGGAGATCGCCAATCGGGCAAGCTGGGACCATGACGGACGCCGACCCCGACACACGGACACTGGTGTTGCTGCGGCACGCGAAGGCCGAGCAGGGCAACGACGCGGCGGACGACGCCGAACGGCCACTGAGCGCCCGCGGGACCGCCGACGCGGCCGCGGCGGGGGCCTGGTTGGCGCACCACGGGCTGCTGCCCGACGTGGTGATCTGCTCGACGGCCCGCCGCACCCGGCAGACCTGGCACGGCGTGGCGATGGGGATGACCGGTTCCCCGCCGGAGGGTGGCCCGACCGGTCCCCGCCCGACCGTCCGTTATGAGCCGGGCGCGTACGACGCGCACCCCGAGGAGTTGTTGTCGCTGGTCCGCACGGTGGACCCGGCGGCCCGCACGGCACTGCTCATTGCCCACAATCCAGGCATCTCGCTGCTCTCGGCGCTCTTCGACCCCGAGGGTGTCGACGACGGGGGGTTGCGCACCGCCGAGTTGGCGGTACACCGCTGCCCGGTCGGCTGGTCGCAGTGGAGCAGGGCGGGAGCGCCGCTCACGGCCCGCCACACCGCACGCGACTGAGCCACCCGCCGGCAGTCGACGGGTGGCTCAGCGGTACGCGTCCAGCCTGGGTGGGGATCAGGACGGCGGCGCGGTCGGTGGCGGCGGGTCCGGCGGTGGCGGCATCATCGCCGTCGGATGAGACAGCCGGTTCTCCTCCACGATGAGGGTTCGGGCCCGCTTGCGCCGGTCCTGCCAGAACCAGAGCGTGGTCAGCAGGACGGCCAGCCCAGCCAGGATGAACACCCAGCCGACCGCGCGTACGTCGATCCACCAGACGTTGGCTCTCAGCGCGAAGGTCAGGATCGCGCCGATCGCGATGAGAAAAATGCCGCTACCTACACCCATGTGCGCTGCACTCCCCCGTGCGGTGGCTCTGGGCGTTCCCTTTCGAGGTCACGCGACGGTTACCCGCCACGCCACCGGCATACCCGACCGGGCTCGCCGAATACGTGCCCGACGCGGGGTGGGACGGCGACGGCCGGCGAGGCAGACAGCCCCGCCGGCCGTTGCGGCGTCGGGTGGTGCGACCCGAAACCGTCAGACGTGCCGTGGCACGCTCAGAAGGCCTCCTCCGGGAGGTCCATGATGTCGAGGTCCGTGCCCTCGATGATCCGCCGGTCGGCACCGATGCGGGGCAGCACCTCACGGGCGAAGAAGCGGGAAGCGGCCACCTTGCCGGTGTAGAACGCCTTGTCACTGGCGGAAACCTCGCCGGCCAGCGCCTTCAGCGCCACGTCGGCCTGCCGCTGCAGCAGCCAACCGACCACCAGGTCGCCGATCGCCAGCAGGAACCGCCGGCTGCTCAGCCCGACCTTGTAGAGGGCGCGGGTGTCGCCGCCCTGCGCCTCGCCCAGCCAGCCCGTCATCACACCGAGGATGTTCTGCACCTCGGCGAGCGCCTTGCCGAGCGCCTGCCGCTCGTCCTTGAGCTGACCGTTGCCCGCCTCGGAGGAGATGAACTCCTGAATCTCGCCGGCCACCGCCATCAGCGCCTTGCCGTTGTCCCGCACGATCTTGCGGAAGATCAGGTCCAGGCTCTGGATGGCGGTGGTGCCCTCGTACAAGGTGTCGATCTTGGCGTCCCGGACGTACTGCTCCAGCGGGTAGTCCTGCAGGAAGCCGGAGCCGCCGAAGGTCTGCAGGGCCTCGTGCCCGAGCAGCTCGTACGCCCGCTCCGAACCAACGCCCTTGACCAGCGGCAGCAGCAGGTCGTTGACCCGCTTCGCCAGCTTGGTGGCCTTCTCGTCGCCGGCCGCCTCGGCGATCGCGACCTTGTCCTGCCAGGTGGCGGTGTAGAGGACCAGGGCGCGCAGACCCTCGGCGTACGACTTCTGCATCAACAGCGAGCGGCGCACGTCCGGGTGGTGGGTGATGGTGACGCGGGGCGCGGTCTTGTCCGCCTGCTGGATCAGGTCGGCGCCCTGCACCCGGTTCTTCGCGTACTCCAGGGCGTTGAGGTAGCCGGTGGAGAGGGTGGCGATGGCCTTGGTGCCGACCAGCATCCGGGCGTACTCGATGATCATGAACATCTGCCGGATGCCGTCGTGCTTGTCGCCCAGCAGCCAGCCCTTGGCCGGTACGCCGTGCTCGCCGAAGGTCAGCTCGCAGGTGTTGGAGACCTTCAGGCCCATCTTGTGCTCGACGTTGGTGGCGTAGACGCCGTTGCGCTCGCCCAGCTCGCCGGTGGTCTCGTCGAAGTGGAACTTCGGCACCACGAAGAGCGACAGGCCCTTGGTGCCGGGGCCACCGACCCCCTCCACGCCCACCGGGCGGGCCAGCACGTAGTGCACGATGTTGTCGGTGAGGTCGTGCTCACCGGAGGTGATGAAGCGCTTCACGCCCTCGATGTGCCACGAGCCGTCCGGCTGCTGGATGGCGCGGGCGCGGCCGGCGCCGACGTCCGAGCCGGCGTCCGGCTCGGTGAGCACCATTGTGGAGCCCCACTGCTTGTCGATGAAGAGCTTGGCCCACCGCTTCTGCTGCTCGGTGCCCTCGACCTCCAGCACGTGCGCGAAGGACGGACCCGAGGCGTACATCCAGATGGGGGCGTTCGAGCCGAGCACCAGCTCGGCGAGGGCCCACCAGAGGGCGCGCGGCGCAGTGGTGCCACCCAGGTGCGGCGGCAGGTCCAGGCGCCAGAACTCGGAGTCCATGAACGCCTGGTACGACTTCTTGAAGGACTCCGGCAGCGGCGCGGTGTGCGTGGCCGGGTCGAAGACCGGCGGGTTGCGGTCACTGTCCGTGTAGCTGGCGGCCAGATCCTCGCGGGCGAGGCGGTCCAGCTCGGCGAGGAAGGTGCGGGCCGTGTCGGCGTCGAGTTCCGAGTACGGTGCCTGGCCGAACGCCCGGTCCGCCCCGAAGACCTCGAACAGGTTGAACTCGAGATCCCGCAGGTTGCTCTTGTAGTGGGTCATGCTCGCTGGCCCCGCTTCCGGACAGGTGTTACCGATCAGTAACCCAGACTGTATTACTCGCGGGTAGGCAGCGACAAGCGGATCACCCAAGTGACGGCGATTACACACCTGCGGTGCCGCCGGCCGACTCAGCTCTCGGCGGCGCCGACCTCCCAGCTCGGGACGGCCACGGCCGCGCTGGTACGAGCACCCACGTACTCCATCAGGACCAGCGCGATGTCGTCGTCGAGCCGGCCGTGGACCCACTCGACCAGGGCGGTCTCCAGCGACGCCAGCCCGTCGGCGACAGTGCCATGGCCGAGCAGCCGCCAGGCCCGGTCGGCGGTGGGGAAGAACTCGCCGTCCCGCCGCGCCTCGCCGAGACCGTCGGTGAACAACAGCAGCCTGTCCCCGGGCTCCAGGCGTTCGACCCGGGGGCGGACCACCGGCATGAACCCGAGCGGAGGCGCCGGGGCCGGCGGTTCCAGCGGGATCACCGCGCCCCGACGCAGCAGCAGCGGCGGCGGATGCCCGCAGTTGACGATCGTCAGGGTGCCGCCCCGCTCCTCGACCAGTGCCGCCGTGACGAAGTCCTCGTCCCCGACGCTGCGGGCCACCGCCCGGTCCAGGTCGGCGACGACGGCCCGCAGGTCGGCCCGCTCGTACGCCACGTGCCGGTAGGAACCGAGGACGATGCTGGCCAGCCGGACCGCGTCCAGGCCCTTGCCTCGCACGTCACCGATGATCATGCGTACGCCGTAGGGGGTGTCGATCGCCTCGTACAGGTCGCCGCCGATCTCGGCCGTCGCGGTGGAGGAGATGTAACGCCCCGCTACCGAGAGCGTGCCGACCTGCGGCCCGAGCGGGCGCAACACCGCCTGCTGGGCCACCGAGGCGAGTTTGGTCAGCTCGACGATCCGCTCGGCCTGCCGCTGGCGAACCCAGGCCACCGCCACTGCCAACGCGGTGACGAGCGCGACCGCGACAACGTTGACCGAGGTGTCCAACGAAACCTTCGGCGCGACCAGCGCGAAGCCGACGCTGACCAGAGTCGCCGCGACGCCCACCCCCAGGACCACCAGCCAGGACGCCAGGGCCGCGGCGAGCACCGGTGCGGCGGCCAGGAGCGCGACGTAGTGCACCTCCCGGCCGTCCGCCACCTCCACCGCCGACACGATCGCGAGCAGAACGAGGGCCGCGCCGAGGCCGGCGCGGGATCCGGGGCTCAGCGGGCGGCGGCCCGACTGGAGGAGTCGCGTGGGTACGACTGACAGTTTGCCTGATCCACGTGAACCGGTGAATGAACCTGACCCGTCGTCCGAGCAGGTTCTGTCCGGCCGGCCCAGTCGGCTGACCGAATCGGCGTCGTCCGCGCCGCTCAGCCGAGAACCTCGTAGCGGACGGTGAGCGCGCCCACGTCGACCGAGGCGATGGTGGCGAAGGCGGCCCGGGAGAGATCCAGGCAGCGGCCGTCGATGAACGGGCCGCGGTCGTTGATCCGCACCGTCACCGACTTGCCGTTGGCCGGGTTGGTCACCCGGACCTTGGTGTTGAACGGCAGTGTCTTGTGCGCGGCGGTCAGCGCGTCAGGGTTGAACGACTCGCCGTTGGCGGTGAGCTGCCCGTCGGAATAGAACGAGGCACCGCACGAACCGCTCTCCAGCACCTTCGCCGCGGCCGTGGTCTTCTTCGCGGTCGGCTTCGGCTTCGGCTTCGGCGACGTGGTGCGCTCCTTGCTCCGGGAGGCGGCCTGCTGCGACCGGGTCGCCGACGGGCTTGCGGTCGCACTGGGCGAGGCGCTGGCGCTCGGGGAGACGCTTGGGGAGCTGGGGGTGAGGCTGCTCGCGGCGGTGGTCGGGGTGAGGTCGAGAGCAACCTGCCCCGACTGGTCGGAGCCGGAGGCCAGCTGCACGGCACCGACGGTGCCCCCGACCGCGAGGGCGACGCCGACCGCCGCGGTGGCCACGATGCCCGCCGGGGAGGAGAAGATGCGGGTACGGGAGTGCCTGCCTGCCACCGGCCCGGTCCTTTCGTCGTCTGAACAAACCGGGTCGGACCGTAACGAGAGAAGCACTTCCGAAGTCAACGTGATCATGGTGCTATGCCCGCATTTGCACAGGTACGTGTAGCCGATCATCCGATCCGGGGTGGGCCGGGCGGCCCGGGTGCGGCGGGACCCACCGTCCGTACCGCAGGATGAGCGGATGCCCTCCGAGCTGACCGAACGCCTGGCCGCCCTGTTCCGGTGGATCGACTCCGGCCCGGGCACCAGTCACCTGGTCAGCGACATCTCCGGTTGGTGGCGGGACCCGACGGTGCTGGCCGAACTGGGACCGGCCCTGGTCGCGCCCTACCGGGCCGCCCGGCCCACCGTGGTGCTCGCGCCGGCCGTCACCGGGCTGCTGCTCGGGCCGTTGGCCGCCACCGCCCTCGGGGTCGGCTTCGTGGCCGCGCACAAACCCGGTGACGGACGGCTGCCGGCCGGACCGCTCACCTGGGCCCAGAGCCCACCGGACTACCGGGGCCGACGCGTCGACCTCGCCGTACGGGACCGACACCTCGGCCCCGACGACCGGGTGCTGGTGGTGGACGACTGGGTGCGCACCGGCGCGCAGCTACGCGCCCTCTACGACATCTGCGCCGCTCGGGGCGCCGAGGTGCTGGGCACCGCCGTGGTGGCGGTGGACTGCCCGCCCGACGTCGCGGCCGACCTCCGGATCACCGGCCTGATCGCCGCCGCCGATCTGCCCGCTTGACCTCAAGCGAGGTTCAGCATTGACGATCGACTGATGAGTGACGGAGTTCTCGACGAGGCGTACGAGCGACTGCACCGCACCGGCCCCGAGTTCGAGGGCTGGTTGTCCAACCACGGGCCGATGGCCGTCGAGGCGTTGGTCCGGCACGGGCACCAGCAACGGGTGCACCGCTGGCTCGACGACTACCTCGGCCGCCTCGACGAACTGCCCCGGGGGCTGCACCCGATCGACGACTGGCGGTCAGCGCTGGGCGACCCGAAGCGCGCCGGCGACTGGTTGACCTACTTCGACGGCCAACTGCGCGAACACCCGTGGCGCGCGGTGCTCGGCACCTGGTGGCCCCGGCTGCTGCCGGGCATCGCCGCCGGTGCCACCCACGGGGTGATCCGGGTCGGGCACGCCGTACGCGCGCTCGACTCGGCCGACGAGAACCCACTGCGGCTCGCCGAGTTGGGCCAGGCCCTCGGCTACTGGGCGGCCCGCTGGCAGCCGATCCCCGGCACCGACCAACTGCTCGCCGGCAATCCGGAGCAGTCGGGCACCAGCGACGTCGACGTGGCGGCCGCGCTGGCCGGGGTGCCGCGGATCGACGACCAGACCGGGGGCATCCGGGATCGGCTGGGCCGGCTGCCGGACGTACCCCGGTGGGAGCCGGCGCTCGCGGCGCTGCGACCGGCGCGGAGCCCGGCCGAGGCGCAGCGCGGGCTCACCACGCTGGTGCACCGGGCCGGCCTGGACTACCTGCGCTTCGGGCACACCAACCCGGTCATGCTGGTGCACGCGGTGACCGCGCCGACCGCTGTGCTGCGTACCCTGCCGGCTCTGGACCGGGCCCTGTGGGCGCCGAGCCTCACCGCGGCCTGGGCCGCGACGGCGGCCATGACCTCGGTGTACGCCCCGGCCGACAGCATCGCGCCACCGACGGTGGCCCCGGCGACGCCGGCGGAGGTCTTCGCCCGCGCGGCCCGGCACGGCGACGAGCACGTGGTCAAGCTGGCCGACGCGATCCTCGACGCGTACGCGGCCAGCGGCGACGACCGGCTCCTCATCGCACCCGGCTACGCCGGCCAGTTGATCTGAGCGGGGCGACGGGTATTGCGGCAGCGTCCCGGCCCGTGCTGGCCTAGCCTCGGCAGGATGTGGCCTCGGATCGGTGAACTGCGCGCCCTCGCTCTCGGCACCCCCGGCGAGCTACGGGCAACCCTCAACACCCTGGTGCTGGCCGGGGTGAAGACCGCCACGGCCGGGCGGCTCGCCGAGTACGCGGACGAGGGCGAGGAGTTGGAGCACGTCGGCGAACGCCTGGCGCTGGTCGACGACGACGACGCCCTGGCCGGCGTCGTGGAGATCACCGGAGTCGAGGTGGTCCGTTTCGCCGACGTGCCCTGGGACTTCGCCCACGCCGAGGGCGAGGGTGACCGCTCGATCGAGGAGTGGCGGGGCGGGCACTCGGCCTACTGGGCGCGGCTCGGCACGCCGGTCGACGACGACACCCCGATCGTCTGCCTCCGCTTCCGGCTGGTCTCCGGCGGCGAGGGTGGGGTGACCGGCGGCGACCTCGGCACCTGACCCGGCGGGTTCGGGTGCGGCGGACTCAGCCCGGCGGGTTCGGGTGCAGCGGACTCAGCCCGGCGGGTTCGGGCGCGGCGGGCTCAGCCGCGTAGTTGTGGCAGCAGCCGGGTCGCCACGTCCACCAGGACGGCCTCGTCACCGGCGTACCAGCTGCTGGCCCGCGGCCAGTGCGTCACCACGTCGGTGAAGCCCAGCTCGGCGGCCCGGCCGACCTGATCGGCGAAGAACTGGGCGCTGCTGAGCGAGAAGACCGGCGCCGCGTCCAGCGAGAGGTAGCGGTCCAGGCTGGCCGGATCGCGGCCGGCCTCGGCCAGGGTCCGGTCCATCCGCGCGGACAGCGCCGACACGCTGGCCCACCAACCCGCCAGGTCGTTGTCGTCACCGGTGCCGGTGGTCACCCAGCCCTGCCCGAACCGGGCCACCAACCGCATCGACCGTGGCCCGTTGGCGGCCACCACGAACGGCACCCGGGGCTGCTGCACGCAGCCGGGATTGTTGCGGGCGTCCACCGCGGCGAACCAGTCGCCACGCCAGGTGGTGCCGTCCTCCCGCAGGATCAGATCCAACAGCTCGGTGAACTCGGCAAACCGGTCGACCCGCTGCCGCGGTGGCAACGTCTCACCACCCAGCACCGCCGAGTCGAAGCCGATGCCGCCCGCGCCCAGGCCGAGCAGCAGCCGACCGCCCGAGACGTCGTCCACGGTGGTGATCTGCCGGGCGAACGCGGCCGGGTGCCGGAAGTTCGGCGACGCCACGAGGGTGCCCAGCCGAATCCGCGAGGTCACCGTGGCGGCGGCCGTCAACGTGGACATCGAGTCGAACCACGGGCCATCGACCAGGTCACGCCAACCCAGGTGGTCGTACGTCCAGGCGTGGTCGAAACCCCACTCGTCGACCTGCCGCCAACGACGCTGCGACTCCGCCCACCGCTGGTCCGGCAGGATCACGATGCCAATCCGCATGATCGCCACCCTAGCCGGGGACACCACCAGGGTCGGGTTCTCGCTCTCGTTTCGCTGTGGACCTCACGACGGTCTGCCGGAGGGCGACCTGCGGCTTGCCCGCCGGCCACCCTCCGACCCGAGCGACTACGGCTTACGGCACCTGCCTGCAGGACGTGCCATTTGAACCCTGGTGATAAATGGCCTTACGGGTATTCGGGCCATACACTCCGTCGGAGGGTGTGGCTACCGCAGACTGAACGGCTCGTAGTGCCTTTTCGGTAGCTGGACCGAAACTGCTATCGGCGGTGAGCGGATAGACGCCCTGGCTACGGAGAACCCATTCGTAGCAGACGTTCATTGTGACCTGCAGCTGAAAGACGGCAGAGTTCGCATTGCCCCGACGCAGCGAGCAATTGACGTTACTCCCGTACGCAGGCACGTCGGCCCCGTTGTAAGAGATCCACCTGTTGCACGTCGAGGTGGCCATGGTCTCCACTCCACCTGCCGGAGCAGCCATTACAGGTGTAGCGGTGGCGGTAGCGGCGATGGCCGCCAGCGCAAAGATTGTCAGGACGCGACGCAGCAGCATATTTCCTCCCATGCCGCGGCATTTGGCGCTAGCCCCGTGCCCCGCCTCAATGCCCTCGGCTTGGACCGACGATACTGGACACAGCCAGGCAGATCAATGTCTCTGTTTTGAAAAAGATGCAACCCGTCCACCCACAAATCGCTGCCCCTGCGGAGTGGAGGGTCGATCGCCGCGACGGGGACGACATCGCCGCCCGACCTTGGCTACCGTTCGGCCATGGACACACAGGCACGCCGGACCGACACGGTACGGGCGTTCGGCACCCTGTCACTGCTGGCGGGTTTCGTGGTCTCACTGCTCAGCATGCCGTCCAGCCATGAGCCGCTGAAGCCGCAGATCCTGGCCGCTTTCCTCATCCTGACCGGTCTCGGTCTGCGGATCGAGGCGGCGATCGGCGACCGGAAGTCCTAGGTCCACCGCCGCCACCAGTCCGTACCCTCGGGGGATGGCCACCGAGGCGGCTGCTGCCCGCGAATCCCCGGATCGCCGGATCCGCGTGATCCGCACCGTGGCGATGCTGGTCGGGGTGGTCGTTCCGTCCCTCGTCCTCCGCGAGCTGGTCGAGTTCCGGTTCGGCAGTGGGCCGCTGGCCGACGTCAGCGCTGTCGCGGTGCCGATGGCGGCGACCGCCTGGCTCGCGCCGTACGCCTCCTACCGCCGCCGCGACGCCCTGCTCTGGCTGATCGGCCCCGGCCTCTACGTCTTCGCGGTGATCGCCTGGCGAGTGGCCCTCGCGCCCTACCGGGACTGGCGGCCCCGACCGGAGGAGAGGCCCCGGATGCGCTGGTCACGCGACCCGGAACACGCCGGAACGTGGCTGTTGAGCAATCCGACGAGTGACACGGGTCACACTGGCTCCTCGTAGGGACATCGCGTTCGGCTCCGACCTCTCGGCGAGCGGCACCCGGACGGGGTGTCGACCGAGAGAGGACCAGGCGCGATGACGAAGGTGACCGCACAACTGTCGGTGTCGGTGGACGGCTTCTACGCCGGCCCGCAGTTCGACGGCAACGGCGACTGGATGGGCTCGACGGAGAGCGCGAAGTTCTTCCGGGTCACCCGGTGGGCGACCGACGCGGCGGCCTGGCGCGAACGGCAGGGCTTCAGCGGCGGGGAGCAGGACACCAACTCCGAGGTGATCGCCGAGTCGTTCGGCGCGGCCGGCGCGTACGTGATGGGCCGCCGGATGGCCGACGGGGGTGAGATCCCCTGGGGTGAGGAGCCGCCGTTCCGCGCACCGGTCTTCGTCGTCACCCACCGCCCCCGCCAACGGCTGGTGAAGGGGGGAGGCACCAGCTTCACCTACGTCACCGATGGTGTGGCCAGCGCCGTCGAACAGGCGCGCGCCGTGGCCGGTGGCAAGGACGTCGCGGTGGCCGGTGGCGGCAGCCTGGTGCGTCAGGTACTCAAGGCCGGCCTGCTCGACGAGTTGGAGCTGCACGTCGTGCCGGTGGTGCTCGGCACCGGCCTGCGGGTCTTCGACGCGGACCTCGACCTGGGCGACCGGGAGGGCATCGAACTGACGCCCACCCGCGTCCTGACCACCCCGCAGGTGACCCACATCCGGTACGCGGTGCGCGGTCGCGCCCCGCTCGTGCTCGACGACCGGGGCCGTGGCGGCGGCCCGACGGCAACCGCGAACTGAACCACTGCCGACCGGAAAGGAGGAAACACCATGTCACAGCTGTTGCGGGTGCAGTGCTTCAACGTTTCACGCGACGGGTTCGGCACCGGAGAGGGGCAGAGCCTGGAACGCCCCTTCGGTCACGCGGACCCCACCCCACTGTTCTCCTGGCGTGCCGCCACCGCCAGCTTCGTGTACCGCACCGAGCCAGGCGGCAGTCGCGGCCTGGACGACTACCTGACCCGCGACGCCGAGTGCAACATCGGCGCGGAGATCATGGGTCGCAACAAGTTCGGCCCGCAACGTGGCCCCTGGAAGGACCACGAGTGGACGGGATGGTGGGGGGACAACCCGCCGTTCCACACACCGGTCTTCGTGCTCACCCATTACGAACGCCCGTCGTTCACACTGGCCGACACCACGTTCCATTTCCTCAACGCCAGCCCGACCGAAGCGCTGACACGGGCGAAGCAGGCAGCCGCCGGTCGGGACGTCCGCCTCGGTGGCGGGGTGGCGACGATCCGTGAGTTCCTCGAGGCCGACCTGGTCGACACGATGCACATCGCCGTCGCACCCGTCGACCTGCACCGGGGCGAACGGTTGTGGGACAGCCCCGACGAACTGCTCGACCGCTTCCACCTCGAGTCGGTGCCCAGCCCCAGCGGAGTCACCCACCTCCTGTTCTGGAAACGATGACAGCGCTCCTGGCCGGCACTGTCGGCTACAGCCGGGCCAGCACCAGCAACCGGTTGCCGTCGGGGTCGGTGACCCGGGCGGAGCGCTCACCCCAGGGCTGGTCGACCGGCTCCTCGGTGACCGTCGCTCCACCAGTGCGCAGCGCACCCACTGCCGCGTCACAGTCGTCGGCGTAGACGCACAACTCCCAGCGGTGCGACTCGGCCGGCTCGCCAGCCTCCGGGTTGGCGGCCAGGCCGAGCTCGCTGCTGCCCAGTCGCAGCGCGACGAACTCCGGCACGCCCTCGTCCGGGAACCGGTAGGTCAGCTCGAAACCGACCACGTCCCGGTAGAACGCGATCAGTCGTGGCAGGTCAGGTGTCGTCACGATCGGAAAGGCTTCGGTGAACACGGACCACCTCCACGCCGGACCCTAGCCGCTGCCGTGGCCCAGCCGGAACCACCGCCGTCGATCCCGGCAGGTGTCATCATCTGCCGGCCAGACTCACCCCGGCCTCAACCATTTCCGGGACAGGTGGCGTTCTACCTGGCGAGGGGGTGGGGATGACCGAGACGTTCCACGAGTTCGTGGTGCACCGCACGCCGGCGCTGTCCCGGACGGCCTACCTGCTCACCGGCGACCATCAACTCGCCGAGGACCTGTTGCAGAGCGCCCTGGCCCGGACGTACCGGCACTGGCGGCGGATCCGCGACACCGACCCCGAGGCGTACGTGCGGCGGGTGATGTACCACCAGCAGGTCTCCTGGTGGCGGCGGCGCCGGCTGACCGAACGCCTGGAGGCACAACCCACCGACCGGCCCGGCGACGACCACTCCGAGACGACAGCCCTGCGGCTGAGTCTGCTGCACGCGCTGCGCGGGCTCACCCCTCGCCAGCGCGCCGTGATCGTGCTGCGCTTCTACGAGGACCTGACCGAAGCCCAGGCTGCCGAGGTGCTCGGCTGCTCGGTCGGCACCGTCAAGCGGCACGGCCACGACGCCATCCGCCGGCTGCGGGCGACCGCCCTCGACCTGATCGACCCGACGGTGGAGAGGAGCCATCAGTGACCGACCGACTCCGCGAGACGCTGCACGCCGCCGCGGCCGACGTCCCCGCCTATCCGGTCTACGAACGAGCGCTCGCCACCGCCCGCCGCTCCCGCCGCCGCGCCGTCGTCGCGGCTGTCGTGGTGCTCGTGCTCGCCACGCTGACCGGGGCGGTGCTCCCGCTGACGCGTACCCCTGTCGTGGATCCGGCGGCCGGCGCGGACGCCGCACTACCCGACCGGATCGCGCTGCCCCCGCTCGGTGCGCTGCACGCCACCGACCGACCCCGGCTCGGGCCCGCGTCGGTCATCTTCAGCGGGCAGGCGCGACGTCTCCAGGGCTGGGACGAGGACGGCATCGTCGGCGTGGTCAGCGCCGACTCCGACCGCTACCGGATCTTCTCGATGGGTTACGAGGCACCCGTCGGCGAGCAGGTCATCCTCTCGCCGGACGGCCGGTACGTGGCCCGGCCCGCCGGCCTCTCCGAGGACGGCCGGGTCGATCTCATCGACCTCGTCACCGGTCGTACCCGGCGACTGCACAGCAAGGTCACCAACAGTGTGGGGACGAGCCCCAGGGCCTGGTCCCCGGACGGCAGGCAACTGGTGGTCGACGACACCGTGCCGACCGACCCGACGCGCAGCGGCTACCGGCGGGTGCTGAGCATCGTCACGCTCGACGGTGAACGCTGGACCCAGCTGGCTGACGCCGCTCAACAGCCGATCTTCGGCTCGTCGGTGGCCTTCGCCCCCGGAGGTGGACGGCTCGCGTACCAGATCGGTCGGACCGTCACGGTCGCCGACCCGGACGGCCGGACGGTGTCCACCTTCGAACTGCCCGCCGAGAGCTGGCTGGCCGGCAAGGGGGCGTGGACGACGGACGGGGCGTTGACGCTGATCAGCCGGAAGGCCGGCAGCACCGACTGGAGCCTGCGCCGGGTCGACAGCGCCACCGGCCGGAACACCGCACCGCTGCCAGTGCCCGGCGTCACCGGCGTGACCGCCATCCGGCTGCTCGGCTGGGGCCCGGACGGGTCCGCGCTGGTGGTCGCCTACCAGCCCGAGCCCCTCAGCCCGGACCGGTTCGACCAGCCGCTGGAGCTGGACCAACGCACCGCCTACCCCAACGTGCGCGGCGTACGGGTGTTGGCGTTGACGCCCGACGCCAGCGCGCCACGAACAGTGATGACCGCCCCGGAGCAGATCCTCGCCGTCGACGTCGCCGACACTGTGATCAGCGCCGGTCGCACACGCGCCGCGGACCCGGCCGGTGGGTTGGGTGGCCGATTCTGGTTCTGGACGATCCTGATCACCGTGGTGGTCGCCGGCGTCGTCGTCTACCGCAACCGCCGTGGGCTGGCACTCTGGCTCGACGACCGGCGGGTCCGTCGGGCCCGCGGGCCCGACCCGAAATGAGGTGCGGAGCGGCGGGCAGAACTGTTGGATCTCGACATGGTGCATGAGCTCGTTCGTCCTCGAAAAGCCCGCCCCGGGGACCACCTCGCGGTCCTCTCGCCGTCCTTCGCCGCGGCCGGCGCCTATCCGGCGATCCACGAACAGGCAATGCGACGGCTCGCCGACCTGACCGGTCTCGTACCGGTCGAATACCCCACCACCCGCCAGGTGGGCGCGAGCGCGGCAGCGCGGGCGGCGGACATCAACGCCGCCTTCGCAGACCCCCAGGTACGCGGCATTCTCGCCGTCATCGGAGGCGACGACCAGATCACCGTCATCCCTCACCTGGACGCCGACCTGGCCCGAGCCGACCCGAAGCCGTTCCTCGGCACCAGCGACAACACCAACCTGCACCACTGGCTCTGGGGCCTCGGCATCGCCAGCTTCTACGGCGGGTCGTCCCAGGTGCACCTCGGCCCCGGGCCTGCCGTTGACGACGTCCACGTCCGGTCGCTGCGAGCGGCACTGCTCACCGGGGAACGGCTGGAGATCACCGATCCGGGTGAGTCCGAGGACATCGGCATCGACTGGGCAGATCCGCAGGCGTTGAAGTCCTTCGGCGAGCGCGAACCGACGCAGCCGTGGAGTTGGTACGGGCCGTCGCGCTCGGTCACCGGCCGCACCTGGGGTGGCTGCCTGGAGGTCATCCAGTGGATCCTGACGGCGGGACGCTTCCCGTTTCCTCCCGAGGCCCTACAGGGCGGGGTGCTGCTCATTGAGACGTCGGAAGAGCTCCTTCCCGCCCGCGAGGTCGGTTGGATCGTCCGATCACTCGGTGAGCGCGGTCTTCTCAGCGCCGTTGACGCGGTAGTGGTCGCCCGTCCGCCGGTCTCCGACCACAGCCGTCGACCCGCGGCCGAGGATCGGGCACGGCTTCGTGAGCAGCAGCGGGACACGGTCGTCGACGTGGTGACCCGCTACAACCCCGAGGCGGTCGTCTGTGTCGGCGTCCCGTTCGGCCACACCAGACCACAGTGGATCCTTCCCCACGGCGGCCCGGTCACCGTCGATGGCGTGCAACGGCGAATCTTCGCCGACTACCGATAGGGAGTCGCAGGGTATGGAGCCGACACAGACGGCGCTCATCGTGCCGATCCCCGAGGCCGAGGAGGCGGTGGGCAGGTTCCGGGCATCACTCGACCGGGCCGCCTCGTGGGGTGTGCCGGCGCACGTGACAGTCCTCTACCCGTTCCTGCCACCGCAGCAGATCGACGAGCGGGCCTTGGCCGCGCTGCGTGACACCATCGCCGGGATACCTCGGTTCGACGTCGCACTGACGCACGTCGACTGGTTCGGTGACACGGTCCTCTGGCTTGCTCCGCAGCCACATCGGCCCTTCCGCGACCTCACCGGGGCAGTGTGGCGACGGTTTCCTGAGGCACCCCCGTACGGCGGGGCGCACAGCGATGTGGTGCCGCACCTGACCATCGGTCACGACGCCGACAAGCCCGTGCTGACCCACGCGGCGGAAACCGTCGCCGCGTACCTGCCGATCAACGCGGCCGTCGACGGGGTCCGGCTGATCGCCGGCACACCGGACGTCAGCCCGTGGCGCACCGTCGGTGAGTTCCCGTTGGGCCCACCCCCAGCGGCAACTGGTACGGGTCTCCAGGCGGTCTCGGCCTGACGTCGAGGCGCGGCCCGGACATCCCCGGATGCCTCGCCCGACAGGTCACGGCTTGTCGATCAGCTCGATCAGCGCGGCGTCGCCCTGTCCGATGGTCCGTTGGTCGGGAGCGACTCGCACGGTGATTCGGCGGCAGCCGTCGAGTTCGACGTAGGTGCGGGGCTCGCTGGTGGTCAGTGGGATCAGCACAGCGAACCGGCTCGCACGGGTGCTGCACGGGTTCGCCGGTCGAGACGCCCGCAGCGCACCCTCGATCGCCGCTCGTTGGTCCTCCGGCAGCACCGTTCCGTGCGCGAACTCGCCGAGTGGCTCGCCGTTCCCCTGCCTACTCTTCGGCACGTAGTAGACGCAGAGGCGGACCTGCTGCCCAGCGGGGAACGGCTCTGGCAGGGCACGGGCTTCACGGTCGGCCACCAAGGATGTCATGTTGACCTCGCGCTGGCTGCAACCCGCTCTGGCCGAATCGCTCTCGGCGACCGGACGGGTCGCCACGATGGTCAGCGGTAGAGCATCGAACGCTGCCCGGAAATCGTCCGGCAGATTGTCGTGGCAGGAATCGAGTGGTATGCCGGGCCGCATCCACCGGCCGTCCGCGTCAACGAGCGCGAGCCAGGGTGCCTCCTGCAGGACCGCTCTGCAGGCAAAGCCGGGATTATCCGGCGCGTCGGGCCGGCGGAGGGCGGCGACGAGGGCGGCGAGGGCGGTGGCGTCATCGCTACGCCGCTCCGTCAAAAGCCAGTCGGGCCGGACAGGAGGACGCTCCACCCTGCAGACGACGACCGTGGTGGGGATGAAGTCATCGCCGAGACGGGGCAGGGCGGCTGCTTCGCTGGTCGGGACACGGAAGCCGCGCGTGACCATTTCCGGTGCGGCCTCCACGCACGATGTCCACCGCCCCTGACCGGCGGAATCGGCAGCCGTGTGCGGTGAAGGTACGCCGTTGAATATCTGCGCCCCTCCGACGCCCAGGCCAACGACCACTGCCACGGCGAGCGCTGCGCTTCCGATCAGGCGCTGCCGGCGCCGGCGGACCCGCCTGGCCACTTCGACGACCCGGTCCGGTGGCGGTGTCAGTGGCGGAACGGCGCTGGTCAGCAGAAGCCTGATGTCCTCATCTTCATGCGTCACTTCGCGACCTCCAGGCGGCGAACAATTCAAGATCCGGATCGGTACGCAGAATCCGTAAAGCGCGGAAAGCCTGCACCTTTACGGTGTTGTGCGAGCAGCCGAGCACTTCCGCTGTCCGCTGCACCGTCAGGTCCTCGACGTAGCGGAGCACCACGATCGCCCGCTGCTGCCGGCTCAGCCGGGCCAGTGCGCGGCGTACGGCGTCCCGGTCGGCGGACTCCCCGGCCATGTCGCCACGTGAGGGCTGGTCCGGCGGCTGGCTCGGCACCTCACTGCGCCAGCGCCGTCGCCACCAGGAGACGTAGGTGGTGAACAACGCTCTGCGCAGGTACGCCTCGGGATGCCCGGCGCTGTTGATCGTGGCCCAGCGCCGCCAGACATCCGCCAGGACCGTCTGCAACAGGTCCTCGGCCCGCCCGGCATCACCGGTGAGTAGCCAGGCCGAACGCAGCAGCGCATCGGAGCGCGCCGCGACGAACTCGGCGAAGCCCTCCGGCGGTGCCAGTTCCCGGGGTCGTTGCATGGTGTGTGTCCCTCCCACCACCTGAACGCTCTGGGAGACCAGCGAGGTTAACGCGGGAAGGGCGAGGTCTTCGCGGTCTTGTAGCGCCGCCGGGGGTTGCTGGCGTTGCTGACCGCAACAACATCGCAGGCGGGTGGCCTGGTTTGACCCCTGGTTGCACGACCTTGTGGCCCGTGGATGGCCCATGGCTATTCGGGAGCCCGCCCGCGCCGACGTAACGATGGTCATGATCTTGGCGCTCTATCGGATGGACGCCGACGATCCCGAGGACCGGGCTGCTGGCCCGGTCGATCCCCTCCGACGTTAGGACCTGATGTCCGTTCAATTCCGCTCCAACCGCCAGCACCTGCTCCGTAGCAGTCTCCTGGTCGGCGCGCTGGCCGGGCTCGCCACCGGCCTGCTGCCCACCGGCCCGGCGGGCGCCGCCCCCTCCCGGGCGGACCTCGTGGTCGCCGCCTCCGTCGACACCGTCGAGGTGCCGGCCAGCGGTGGCTGGTCGACCCTGACCCTCGACGTACGCAACTCCGGCACGAAGGCCAGCCAGGATGTGACAGTGGCGTTCACGCTGCCGGCGGGCGCCTGGTTCTCCTCCGACGGGTTCGTGATCCCGCCGAGCTGGAGCTGTGACCTGCAGGGCACCGCGACCTGCGTACACGCCCCTCTGGCCGCGGGCGAGATCGCCGACACGCTGAACCTGCCGTTCGGGCTCCCGCCCGGCACAGCTGGAGACGCGGTGACCGTCACCGCCACGGCGAAGACCGGTACGGAGTCGTCGACCGCCAACAACATCGGCCAGGCGAGCGTGCGTTACATCCCCAGCACGATGGACCTCGAGTTCGTGCCCGCCGCAACCAGCCAGCAGCTCCTCCCGAACGAGTATGTCAATGTTTCCACGTCTCTCCGGAACTCCGGGAACTCCCCCTCGGGCGAGGTGACCGTCACCATCCCGGTGCCGACCGGAATGCAGGGCTCAGAGATGTCGAGCGAGGGGTGGGACTGCGCGTTCGGCGACGGCGTCGCCGACGGCCGGACTGGCTGGCGCTGCATCCACAGCCCGCTGTGGCCGGGCGAGACGAGCGAGCAGCTGTACTACGGCGGGATCCTCACCTCCACCACCGTCGGCGACGTCGTGACGATGGAGGCGACCGCGGCGACGACGTTGCCGGAGACGACCCTGGAGAACAACACGGCGCGGCATACCGTCACGGTCGAGCAGGGGGCGATCGTCCGCGGCACCGTCTGGGTGGACGGCAACAACAACCGCGTGTGGGACACGTGCGAGGTGGGCGCCCCGGTCGGCTACGAAGGGATCTACCGCATCGAGGTGGCGACGCAACCCGGCTCGTCCGGCTCCGGCGGGCTGACCACCATCAACCCCGACGGCACCTTCACGGCGTACGTCCGCCCGGGCACCTACCGGGTGCAGTTTCACGTGTACGACCCGCACGAGTTCATCGACTCGATCGACTCGGACCTGATCTACTACTGGAACGAGACCGGTGGCGCCAACTACGGCCACACCGACTGGGTCACCGTAGCTACGGGTGACGAGGTGACGCTGGACGCGGGCGTCAGATCACGCTGGATCCAGACCTGCTGATATTCCTCGGCGCCGTTTCGGCGCACCGGGGCGGTCCGGCCTTTGCGGCCGGGCCGCCCGGATCTCGTCGTGGGCCTATCGGCACGGTGTCCGCTCGACCTTCTGGCTACCGGCCCGTGGATGGTCCGCCGGGTGCTCGTGGCCTGAGAAACGTCGAAGGCCCTGGCTGGGACTCTCGTCCTGACCAGGGCCCTTCGCGTGGAGCGGGTGACGGGAATCGAACCCGCACTGTCAGCTTGGGAAGCTGATGTTCTGCCATTGAACTACACCCGCAAGCGGCACCACTGTACCCGAGTCGTCGAGCCCGTGCACCCAGGTACCCCCGCCAGCCGCGGGTGTCCGCATACCGCACAACCCTGGCCGACCCGGGTTGATCCACTCGGCTTGCTGAAAATCGGGGCGTCCGAAGCGCCGGGATACCGCGGTTTCACGGAAACCGAGTTGATCATGCGGGGTGCCGGCGGCGGGCGTACGTACAGCCCGGTGTCGGCTCCGTGAGGACGGAGCCGACACCGATGATCTTCCAGTCGTGGTCAGGCGGCCGTGCACTGGACGTCACGGCTGAGGCGGGTCGGGCGCGTCGGCGGGACGGCCAACGGGGTGGCCACCGCCGACGGGGCGTTTGGGTCGAGCCAGACCCGCACGGCCGGCCGACCCGGCGCGAGGCCGGGAACGCCCGCGATGTGCTGCTCACGGCGGGTAAGCATCGCCACGTCGATGGTGAACTCGAAGAGCCGCCAGTCGACCTGCGGCTCGGCGCGGGCGCTCTGCGCCAGCTGCGCCACCCGGACCGGATCGGTCACCGGACGGGCCCGCCCTGCCACGTATGCCTCGTCGTCGCTCTCCTCGGCCGGGAACGAGTGCAGCGCGTAGCGGCCGTCCCGTTCGAGGTCACGGCGCTTGGGCGAGTCGATGATGAAGCAGAACAGCCCCTCGGCGGTGATGACCGGGGAGACCGGATGGACGCGGGGCCCGCCGTCGGCGCGGACCGTGGCCAGATAGCCGAAGCCCGGCCCGTACTGCTGGAGGAGAACGCGGATCCCGTCGGCGAGTCGGGGCTCGTCGGCGGCGAATTCGGACCAGGAAGCCATGTGAGCATTCTATCGAACAAATGTACGAGCAGCGACCTCGACGCGCTGGTCACCGGCACCGAATCCGGGCACTTTCGGCAACGCGGCTATGGTGGTCCGATGCTGCTCTCCGACCGCGACCTGGTCTCCGAGATCAAGGCCGGCACGCTGGGCCTGGAGCCGTTCGAGCCCACCCTGGTCCAACCGTCCAGCATCGACGTCCGACTCGACCGGCTGTTCCGGGTCTTCAACAACCACCTCTACACCCACATCGATCCCGCCATGCAGCAGGACGACCTGACCTCGGCGGTCGAGGTCCCCGACGGTGAGCCCTTCGTGCTGCACCCCGGGGAGTTCGTGCTCGCCTCGACGCTGGAGGTCATCTCGCTGGGTGACCAGCTCGCCGGCCGACTGGAGGGCAAGAGCTCCCTGGGCCGGCTCGGGCTGCTCACCCACTCCACCGCCGGCTTCATCGACCCGGGCTTCTCCGGTCACGTGACGCTGGAACTCTCGAACGTGGCGAACCTGCCGATCACCCTGTGGCCCGGCATGAAGATCGGGCAGCTCTGCATCTTCCGGCTCTCCTCGCCGGCCGAGCACCCGTACGGCTCGGTGGTCTACGGCTCGCGCTACCAGGGCCAGCGGGGGCCGACGCCGAGCCGCGCCTGGCAGCACTGGCGCACCTGGCCCACCCGCTGAACCACGACGACGAGGGCCCGCCGCGACGGATCGCGGCGGGCCCTCTCGTCACCCGGGTCAGCCCGGTCGGCCGTAGCTGTGGATCGGGCCGTCGTCGACCTTCTTCATCTTGACCGGTTGACCGGCCTGCGAGGCGTGCACCACCCAGCCGCCGCCGACGTACATGCCGACGTGGTGGATGTCGCTGTAGTAGAAGACCAGGTCGCCGGGGCGCAGGTCGCCCCTGCTGACGTTCTTCGTGACGCGGCTCTGCGCGGCGGCGTTGTGTGGCAGCGACACGCCGGCCTTCGCCCAGGCGGCCAGCATCAGCCCGGAGCAGTCGTACGAGTTCGGACCCTCGGCACCCCAGACGTAGGGCTTGCCGATCTGGGCGCAGGCGAACTTGACAGCGGTGCCCGCGCCGCCGCCGGGGTAGCTGCCCGGGCAGGGCGCCGGGCGCAGTGGGCCACCGCCACCGTTGCCGTACACCTTGAGGCGCAGCTTCTGCAGGCGGTCGATCTCTTCGTTGATCTGCTTCTTCTTCGCCGCCAGCTGAGCTTCGGTGCGGGTCAGCTGGGCCACCATCTCGTCCAGCGGCGCCTTCTGCGCGGCCAGCTGGTCGCGCAGGTCGGCGACCTCGCGTACGTCCTTCTGCTGGTTGTGCGCGAAGCGGTCGAGCATCTCGAGCTGGCCGACCACCTCGCTGGGCGACCGGCTGCCCAGCACCGCGTTGACGGTCAACACGTTCTCACCCTTGTAGGCGCGTACGGCCAGGGCGCTGACCTTGTCCATCGCGGCGTCGACCTGGCGCTCCAGCGGGGTGATCCGGGCGGCCAGCGCGTCGGCCTGCTTGCGCTTCGCGGCGAGGTCGGCGCGGGTGGCGTTGTGCCGTTCGATGATCGGTTCGAGCTTGTTCCAGTCGGCGTCGATCTGGCGCTCGATCTCGGCGACCGACGGGTCGGCGTGGGCCGCCGTGGCACTGCCGGTCAGGACGACGGCGACGCCGGCCAGGGCGGCGAGTGCGGTGGTGAAGCGGGACCAGCGTGGGCGCGGCACGATCGACGTCGGGCCGGCTGATGCCGACCGCTCGGACGACGGCCGCGGGGCATGGAGTGCCACCGGGGTTCCGTACTCCTTCTTCCTGACCGCCTACCGGGTTAGCTGACGGGTTCGGGCGGGAAGTCGGCGCCCTACCGCAGTGGCTGCGGATTCACCCCGAGGGACCTGGGTCCCCGGTTCGCTCGGAAACGACTCGGCGGTGTCGGTCCGTTACCGCCCGGGCTGGGCGGAGCTGCTGTCGGCCCGACGAATGACCAGAGTAGAGACGCTTGTTACCGATCCGCAACCCGCACGGCCGTGACACTCCGTACCGATTGGACGAGGTCACCGACCGTGTGTGAAGAATTCTTTCCCCACGCTTCGATAGATGGAAAGGTATTGACCTGACCTCCCGGACGGCGCGATGGTGACCTGACCTCACTCCGCGAGAATCTAGGGGGTTCGATGCACCATCCAACCCTGTCGACGGGCTGGCGCGCACTGCTCGCCGCCGCCGTGGTCGCCGCCGCCACCACGGTGCCACTCTCCGTCGGCCCGGCCGCCGCCGCGTCCACCACCGACCGTCAGCAGCAGTACGCCGCCGCGGCCACCGAGTACGGGGTGCCGACAGTCGTGCTGCTCGCCGTCTCCTACCTGGAGTCCCGCTGGGACACCAACGCCGGCGCACCGAGCACCAGTGGCGGCTACGGCCCGATGCACCTGACCGACGCCCGGCACGTGGCCGCCCTACCCGGGCGCGGTCACCACGACGCCGGTGCCGAGGACCCGCGCGGCGACGACTCGCGTCCCGCCCGGGTGCCCGCGCCCCGACCGGTCGAGGCCCCCGCGCCGTCCACCGCCGCGTTGCAGACCGTGGACGCCGCCGCCACGCTGACCGGCGTCGCCCCCGAGGCACTGCGCACCGACGCGGGCCTCAACATCCGGGGTGGGGCGGCGCTGCTCAGCGCGTACCAACGGGAGCTGGACGCCCCGGTCGGCGCCGACACCAACCCGGCCGCCTGGTACGGCGCGGTGGCCCGCTACTCCGGCGCGGACAGCGCCGACGCCGCCGCGGCCTTCGCCGACGAGGTCTTCACCACCATCGGCGCGGGCCAGTCCCGGGTGACCGACGACGGCCAGCGGATCACCCTGCCGGCCCGCGCGGTACGGCCCGAGCGTTCCTGGTTGGACCGGCTGGGCCTGCGCCGGCTGGCCCGCCCGGACGGGGTGGAGTGCCCCCGCACCATCTCGTGCGAGTGGATCCCGGCACCCTACGAGGCGTTCGGCGACGGGGACTACGGCAACCACGACCTCTCCGACCGGCCCGCCCGGCAGAAGATCGAATACATCGTCATCCACGACACCGAGGCGAGTTGGGCGACGACCCTGCAACTCGTCCAGGATCCGACCTACGTCAGCTGGCACTACTCGCTGCGCTCGGTGGACGGGCACATCGCCCAGCACGTGAAGACCAAGGACGTCGGTTGGCACGCCGGCAACTGGTACGTCAACGCGAAGTCGATCGGGCTGGAACACGAAGGCTTCGCGGCGCAGGGGACCTGGTACACCGAGGCGATGTACCGGACCTCGGCGAAGCTGGTCCGGCACCTGGCGCTGCGGCTGGGCATCCCACTGGACCGCCAGCACATCATCGGCCACGACAACGTGCCCGGTACCGTCGCCTCGACGGTGCGGGGAATGCACTGGGATCCGGGGCCGTACTGGGACTGGACGCACTACTTCGACCTGCTGCACGCACCCCGACTGGACACCGGCACCCCGGCCACCGGGCTGGTCCGCATCGACCCCGACTACGCCACCAACCAGCCGGCGTTCACCGGTTGCGTCACCGCCGGCGTGCCGTGCGCACCGCGCGGCTCCTCGGCGGTGGTGCTCCGGAGCGCACCGTCCGCGGACGCGCCGCTGGTCAACGACGTCGCGCTCCGCCCGGACGGCACCCCGAACACGATGGCCGTGTCCGACCACGGGGCCCGGGCCTCCGCCGGGCAGACGTACGCGCTGGCCGGCCGGCAGGGCGACTGGACGGCGATCTGGTACCTCGGGCAGCGGGCCTGGTTCCACAACCCGCCGTCCGCGCCGACCGCCAGCTGGACCGTCGGCGTCGTGGCCACCCCGAAACCCGGACGGGCCACCATCCCGGTGTACGGACGGGCGTACCCGGAGCAGGCGGCGTACCCGGAGGGGGTGCCGTACCAGACGATCTCGCCGTTGCAGTACACCCTGGCCGCCGGGCAGCGGTACGCCGTCGGCGCGGTGCTGGCCGGCGAGTACTACCGGGCCAGCACGTTCGACGGCTCCTCGCCCGGTGACTGGACGGTGATCCGCGGCAAGAACCGCTACGCGCAGATCCAGTTCGGCCACCGGATCATGTACGTCGACCTCGCCGACGTGCAGCTGTTGCCGTCCCCGGTGGGCGCGCCCCGCTGACAACCACGACGGCCCCCGGTCGGTGACCGGGGGCCGTCGTGTCGCGTCTGGTGGATCAGCCGGGTCTGCGGAACCCGGCGATGGGCATGGTGGTGATGCTGGACACCTGCACCGGTTTGCCGGCGCGGGGCGCGTGCACCATCTGGTTGTTGCCCAGATACAGCCCGACATGACTCAGGCCGGAGAAGAAGAACACCAGGTCACCGGGGCGGGCGTCGGCCCGCGCGATGGCCTTGCCCTCGTTCCACTGGTCACCGGTGTGGTGGGTGAGGTAGATCCCCGCCGCCTTGTAGGCGTACTGGGTCAGCCCCGAACAGTCGAACGAGTTCGGGCCGGTGGCACCCCAGACGTACGGCTTGCCGACCTTCCCGCAGGCGGTCTTGATAGCGGTACGGGCCGCCTCGCTGACCACCCCGTTGATGGTCGGGCAGGCCGCGGTCTTGACGGTGGTCTTCGGCATCGACGCCTCGAGCTGCTTGATCTCGGCGTCGATCTGCTTCTTCTTGGCCGACAGATCGTTCTGCTGCTTGGTCTGGGTGACGATCAGCGCGTCCAGCTTCTGCTTCTCGCCGTCGTACTTGGCCCGCACGGCCAGCACACCCTCGACCTCCTTGCGCTCCTGCGCGGCGAGCCGGTCGAGGATGGTGAGCTGCTCGGTGAGCGTGTCCGGCTTGGCGCTGACCAGCAGCGCGCCGATGTCGTGCGACGGGCCCGAGATGTAGTAGCGGGAGGCGAGGTCGCCGACCCGGTTGAGCGCCAGTTCGCTCTGCAGCGCCAGCGGCTCGATCTTCTTCTGCAGGTCCGCCGACTTCTTCCGGTTGACCTTCAACTGCGCCCGGACCTTGTTGTACTGCTCGATGGTGGGCTCCAACTGCTCCCACTTCTTGTCGATCTGCGCCTCGATCTCGTCGACCGTGGGCGCGGCATGCGCCGGCGCGGTCAGCAGACCGGCGCCGACCGCGGCAGCAGCGACCAGGACCAGCACCCGATGGGCGGCGCGGCGCAGGCCACCAGAGCGAGCAGACGCATTCAGGTCGTGACGATGAGGGGGCATGGTTGCCACCGGCACCGACTCCTTTGCAACCGACCGCCGGGCGCCTCGCGTGAGGGAAGGGCCGAGGCAGACGACCCACAGCGGTCGGTGCCCCACATTAGGGAAGCGCGCAGCGGTAATCAAGGCGGGCGCAGTAACCATCACTGTCGTGCAACCGCTTGCACACCAAGGGTATTGGCCCATCACCCAACGATTGCGGTCAATACGTCGTCAAGAGTGACCACACCGAGAGGTCGTCGCCCGTCGCTGACCAGCACCATGTGCCGCCGCTCCCGACGCATGGCCAACAGCAGGTCGGCCAGCGTACGTTCCGGCGGCACCACGGCCAGCGGCCGGTAGACGTCGGCCGGTACCGGCGACCGGCGACCCTGCCCCGCGTACCCGAGCACGTCCTTGACGTGCACAAAGCCGAGCACCCGGCGGGTCGACCGCTGCACCACCGGAAACCGGGACCGGCCGGTCCGGGTCGCCAGCACCTCCAGCGACGCCGGCGAGACGTCCTCGGCCACCGTCACCACCGTCGACCACGGTTGCAGCGCGTCCGCCGCCGTGCGGTCGTGCAGGGCCAGCGCGCCGGTGATCCGCGCGTGCTGCTCCGCGTCGAGCAGCCCCTCGGTCCGCGCCTGGGAGACCAACCCGGCCAGTTCCTCGGCGGTGAACACCGTCTTCACCGCCTCGGACGCCTCGATCCGCCAGAATGCGAGCACCCGCCGGGCCGCCCATTTCATCGCGAGCAGCAACGGTTTGGTGGCCACGCAGAACGCCAGCATCGCCGGCCCCAGCCAGAGGGCGGAGACCTCCGGACCGGCCAGCGTGATGTTCTTCGGCACCATCTCACCGACGACCGTGTGCAGAAAGACCACCACACCCAGGGCCAGCACGAACGCCACCGGGTGCACCGCCCGTTCCGGCAGGCCGATCGCGTGGAACGGCGGCTCCAGCAGGTGCGCCAGCGCCGGTTCGGCGATCGCCCCCAGCCCCAAAGAGCAGACCGTGATGCCGAGCTGCGCGCCAGCGATCATCAACGGAATCTGGTTCATCGCCGACAACGCCCAGCGGGCCCGTTTCGACCCGGCGGCCAACGGTTCGATCACCGTCCGACGGGACGCGATGAGCGCGAACTCGCTGCCCACGAAGAACCCGTTGCCGAGCAGCAGCAGCACTGTCACCAGCAGCTCAGTCATCGTCGTCCGGATCCGCCGGGCGCACCACCCGGACCTGCTCGATCCGGTGCCGCTCCACCTCCACCACTGTGAACTCCCACCCGTCCGCCTCGACCGTCTCACCGGCGAGCGGGATGTGCCCGAGCTGGGCCATCAGGTACCCGGCCAACGTCTCGTACGGCCCCTCGGGCAGCCGGAAGCCGGTCTGCTCGGCCAACTCGTCGGAGCGGAGCACCCCGTCGACCAGCACGGTGCGCTCCCCGCCCGGCACTGTCAGCTCGGCCGACCCGTCGTCGTCCACGCTCGCCGGGTCGAACTCGTCGGCGATCTCCCCGACCAACTCCTCGACGAGATCCTCGACGGTCACCACACCGTCCGTGCCGCCGTACTCGTCGACCACGATGGCCAGGTCGGCCCCGGCCGCCTTGAGCGCGGCCAGCACACCGTCCAGGTTGAGGCTCTCCGGCACGTACACCGGCTCGCGGGCCACCGAGCCGACAGTCGTCGACGCCCGGTCGGCCAGCGGCACACCCAGGGCGTCGGGCACGGCGGCCACGCCGGTCACCAGGTCCAGGGTCTCCTCGTACACGGGGAACCGCGTCCGCCCGGTCCGCCGCGACTCCTCCAGCAGCTCGGCCACGGTGGCTGTGACGCGCAGCGCTACCACGTCCACTCGGGGAGTCATCGCCTCGGCGGCCCGTTTGTCACCGAAGCGGATGGTGCGACGCAGCAGCATCGCGGTGTCGGTGGGCAGCGCCCCGGCCCGCGCCGAGATGCCCGCCAGCAGGCCCAGCTCCTCCGGCGAGCGGGCGCTGGCCAACTCCTCCTGCGGCTCTACACCGAGTGCCCGGACAAGGCGGTTCGCCGAGCCGTTCAACCCTCGGATCAACCAGCCGAACGTCCGGGAGAACGCGTGCATCGGGCCGGCCGTGGCCAACGCCGCCGGCATGGGCCGGGCCAGCGCCGCGTTCTTCGGCACCAACTCGCCGAAGAGCATGGAGATCAGCGTGGCCAGGGCCAACGCGAGGAACGGGGTGAGCCGCCCGGTGTTGTCGCCGGCGATCGGGCGCAGCAACGGGGCGAAGAGGCGAGCCAGAGCCGGCTCGGCCAGGTAGCCGGTGAGCAGCGCGGTGATGGTGATGCCGAGCTGCGCCCCGGAAAGCTGGAAGGAGAGTTCGCGCAGCGCCGCGCGTACCGTCCGGGCGGCCTCGTCGCCCGCGACGGCCCGCCTGTCGATCTCCGCCCGGTCGACGGTGACCAGGGCGAACTCGGCCGCGACGAAGAACGCGTTGCCCGCGGTCAGCGCTACGAAACCGACCAGGGGCAACAACGTCGTCAAGAGTAGGCCGTCGATGTCGCGTCACCTCGGCGAGATTCTTGCACGACGGCGGCGGCCCGCAGGGGCCACCGCCGTCGATGTTTCAGAACCCGGAGGTACGCGTCTCAGCCGCCGATCGGCGCGGTCTCCTTGCCGCCCTGCGGCTGCTCGGGCTTGACCGAACGGAGCAGCACGCTCGCCACGTCGATCACCTCGACCTGCTCGCCGGCGCCCTTGCCGTTGACCCCGTCGTTCAGCATGGTCGAGCAGAACGGGCAGCCGACGGCGACCGTCTTCGCCCCGGTGGCCATGGCCTCCTCGACCCGGTCCACGTTGATCCGCTTGCCGATCTTCTCTTCCATCCACATCCGGGCGCCGCCGGCACCGCAGCAGAAGGACCGCTCACTGTTGCGCGGCATCTCGGTCAGGTCACCGGCGATAGCGTCGCCGAGGACCTCGCGGGGGGCCGCGAAGATCCGGTTGTGCCGACCCAGGTAGCAGGGGTCGTGGTAGGTGACCCCGCCGTCGACCGGCTGCACCGGCGTGAGCTTGCCGGTGGCGACCAGGTGGGCCAGCAGCTGGGTGTGGTGGACCACCTCGAACTCGCCACCGAGCTGCCCGTACTCGTTGCCCAGGGTGTTGAAGCAGTGCGGGCAGGTCGCGACGATCTTGCGCTTGGTCTTGTCCCGGCCCTCGAACGCCTCGTTCAGCGTCTCCACGTTCTGCTGGGCCAGCATCTGGAAGACGAACTCGTTGCCAATCCGTCGTGCCGGGTCACCGGAGCAGGTCTCGCCCTCGCCCAGGATCGCGAACTTCACGCCCGCCTCGTTGAGCAGCGTGGCCACCGCGCGCGTGGTCTTCTTGGCCCGGTCCTCGAACGCGCCGGCGCAGCCGACCCAGAACAGGTACTCGAAGTCGTCCACCTCGCCGACCCGGGGCACCTCGAAGTCCAGGCCCTTGGTCCAGTCCTCGCGGGTGTTCTGCGGCGCACCCCACGGGTTGCCCTTGTTCTCCAGGTTGCGCAGCATCACGCCGGCCTCGGAGGGGAAGCTCGACTCGATCAGCACCTGGTAGCGGCGCATGTCGACGATGTGGTCCACGTGCTCGATGTCCACCGGGCACTGCTCGACGCAGGCACCGCAGGTGGTGCAGGACCAGAGCACGTCCGGGTCGATGACCCCGCCCTCCTCGGCGGTGCCGATCAGCGGCTTGTCGGCCTCGGCGAGGGCCAGCACGTCCAGGTGCGCGAGCTGGGCCTGGGTGGCCTTCTCCTCGCCGGTCAGGTCCTTGCCGCCGCCGGCCAGCAGGTAGGGCGCCTTGGCGTACGCGTGGTCGCGGAGGCTCAGCACCAACAGCTTCGGCGACAGGGGCTTGCCGGTGTTCCAGGCCGGGCACTGCGACTGGCAGCGGCCGCACTCGGTGCAGGTGCTGAAGTCGAGCAGGCCCTTCCAGCTGAACTGCTCGACGTGGGCGACGCCGAACTGGTCCTTCTCCGGGTCCGCCTCCTCGAAGTCGAGCGGCTTGCCCTGGCTCGTCATCGGGCGCAGCGCGCCGAGACCGGAGCCGGCCGGCTTGGCCGGCTCCCGCTTGAAGAAGATGTTGGGGAACGCCAGGAAACGGTGCCAGGCCACACCCATGGTGACGTTCAGCGAGATGACGATCAGCCAGGTCATCGAGATGGCGATCTTGATGAGCGCGGCGACGCTCGCCCCGTCCGACCAGTCGGGCAGCACCGCGCCGACCGCGTGGCTGACCGGGGTGGCCCAGAGCGGGTACTCGAAGTGGTCGGTGGCGACCTTGAAGCCGCGGATCAGCAGGCCGAAGATCAGGACCAGCAGCACGATCCACTCGACGAAGTAGCCCTGCCACATCGTCGATCCGGTGAACCGGGACCGCCCGCCCGGCCGGGTCGGCCGGTTGCGCAACCGGATCACCATCAGCACCAGGATGCCGATCAGGCCCAGCACGGTGATGATCTCGGTGGCCAGGCCGAAGATCGTCCAGTGCCCGATGATCGGCAGCCCGCCAGTCGGGGTGACCACCTCGAAGTACGCCTCGAGCACCAGCAGCGACAGCACGATGAAGCCGACCATCACGAACCAGTGCGCCGCACCGACCACGCCCCACTTGAGCATTCGGGTGTGGCCGGCGGTCTCCACCAGCATGGTCCTGGTACGGGCGCCCTTGTCGGAGAACCGCTCCGGAGCGGGTTGCCCGAGCCGGATGACGGCCGTCATCTTCATGACCGCGCGTACCGCAAGCCACACCGCCACGGCGGTGATGGCGGCCGCGAGGATCGTGGTGACGATCTGGACGCTGCCCATCGAGTTGGCCTCCCCGGTCTGCTGCCTGATGACCTCGCTCTGCTCGGTCATGCACTGCAGCCTACGCGAAGGTTACCCAGCGGTAACGTGAGTCATCTCGCAGTAGGCCACGCTGCCTGCGCACACCATAGGGGGCCCCGCCCGATCCTGCCGGGCAGGGGCTCGACGGGTGACGTGAGACCGCCGACGCGACGGCCTGCCAGATCAACGCCAGCGGGAGAGCAAGGCCAGCGAAGCGACCATCGCGCCGAAGCCGACGGCGAGGTTCCAGTAACCCCACGCCATGACCGGGTACTCCTGCTCGGACAGGTAGTAGAGCACCAGCCAGCCGATCCCGACGACGATCAAGGCGACCGCGGTGACCGGCAACCACACCGGGCTAGGCTTGCGCGACGACGCCGTCGTCGTCGGACGGACGTCCGTCGGCGGGGTGTACACCTTCTTCTTACGGACCTGAGACTTGGGCACGGCGCTCTCCAGAGGGGTGACGACCTCGTCCGGCCTGACAACCGGGCGCGGGGGCGACGGTCCATGGCCAATAATGTTCGAGAGCTAGCGTAGTCCCGATTGGCCGCCTGGACCACGAATGGGGTCAGGCCGGTGCACGGAGTGACCGAAAGAGGCGGGACTGTTCGCATCGCCGGCCCGGCCGGCACGGACCGATCCCCGACACGCGGAAGGAACGCTCGGTGGAGTACACATCCGGCGCAACCTCCTGGCAGAAGGTCCTCCGACGGGCCGTTGCCGGGCTGCTGCCCCGGCGACCGCGTCAGCGCCGTCCGGGCTGGTCGATCGGGGTGCCCCTGATCGCGGCGGCGGCCGGGTTGCTGTTCACCACCACCGCCACCACCGCCGGCGGCACCGCTCTCCGGGAGGACCGGCGGCCCCAGCTCAATCAGCTCATCGAGGACCGCCGCGAACAGGTGGCAGCCAGCGAGCGCCGCGCCGCCGAGCTGCGCGGCGAGGTCGAGCAGCGGACCAACACGCTGGCCGGCTCCGACGCCCCGATCAAGGAGCAGCAGAACCGCGCCCAGGGCAGCCTCCAGAACGCCGGGTTCACCGCCCTGACGGGCCCCGGGGTCACCGTCGAGCTGAACGACGCGCCGCAGATCGACCAGACCCAGTCGGACGCCAGCAACGACGACCTGGTGGTGCATCAGGGAGACGTACAGGCGGTGGTCAACGCGCTGTGGGCCGGCGGAGCCGAGGCCATGTCAATCATGAACGTCCGCGTGCTCACCACCAGCGCGGTACGCTGCGTCGGTAACACCCTGCTACTTCATGGCCGGGTGTACTCCCCACCGTTCAAGATCGTAGCAATCGGCGATCCCGCTGCCCTCCAGCAGGCCCTCGCCAGCTCTCAGGGAGTCCGGTTGTTCAAGGACGCGGTCGACGACTACCAGCTCGGCTACACGGAGACAGCCTCCACGGTGCGAGTCCCCGCATTCGAGGACTCCACCGCCCTGCGCTCGGCTACGGTGCCCAGATGAGCGCCCCGGACGAGCGTCGCGACGGGCGACACCGGGACCAGACCGACGAGCCGACCGCCTTCCTGCCCCCGTTGGATCGGCCCAGGTCGGCAGCCGACCGGCCGGCCCCGGCCGGCAACTGGCCCGAGCCGGTGCTGCACCCTCCGCGAGCCGGGCAACCGACGCGACCGAACGCCGACCGACCTGAGCCGAACGAGACCCCGGGCCGACCGGGTGTCGAAGCCCCACCGCCCTGGCCGGGCACCGCGGCTCCCGGGCTGGGCCCGCACGGCAACGCCGGGGCTCCCCCCGCGACCACTCCCGGCCGGCCGACCACCGGCAACCAGGGCCCGGTTCGGCCCGCTGCCCCCGGCAACGCACCGACCCGACCGGCCGCGCCCAGCGCGATGCCGATGCCGACCCGCCCGACGACCTCCGGCCCGCCCAGCCGGCCGGCCTCCTCCGGCCCTTCGACCCCGCCGCTGGCCGACTCACCGACCGCGCCGATTCCGCAGGTCACCGCCCGGCCCGCACGACCCACCGGCCCTCCGACCACCCCGGCTGGCCCGGCCATGCCTGTGTCACCGGCCGCCCCTGGTCGCGCGGCAGCGGCCCGGCCGGAAGGCGTCGCGCCGTCGACCGGGCCCGGCCGGGTCCCGCCGAGCGCTGGCGGTGACCGGGGCGCGGATCCGGCCGCCACCGCGCTGATTCCGGCCGTGCCCGCAACACCCGCCACCAGGCCGCCGACCATGGACTCGACCGCGCTGATGGGTGCCGTTCCGCGCACCGCGGTCCCCGCCGAGCCGACCGGCGGCAACCCCGCCGACCCTCCCCAGCCGCGTCGGGGCGAGCGGGTGGTCCAACTCCGGCCGCACCAGACCGGCGAGGGCTACAAGAGCGTCTACTCCGAGCTCACCCGGCCGTCGTTCGGCTCCCGGCTGCGCACCGGCATCCGCGTCACCGGCGAAGTCCTGATCACCTTCGGCCTGGTGGTGCTGCTCTTCGCCGGGTACGAGGTGTGGGGCAAGTCGGCCATCGTCGACGCCCACCAGAACGACCTCAACAACGAGTTGGCCCAGGCGTGGGGCCCGACCGACGACCCGACTGTCGCCCCGTCGGCGGCCGGCCCGAGCGTGAAACCGTCACCTCCGGTACGCGGCAAGCCGCTCGCGGGCCTCTACATCCCCAAGCTCGACAAGAACTGGGTGGTGGTCGAGGGCGTCACCCAGGCCGACATCCGCTACGCCCCGGGCCACTACCCGGCCAGCGCGCTCCCCGGCCAGGTGGGCAACTTCTCCGTCGCCGGCCACCGCAACCGGGCCACCTTCTGGCGGCTGGACGAGCTCAGCGAAGGCGACGCGATAGTGGTCGAGAGCAAGACCGACTGGTACGTCTACCGGGTGTCGCAGTCGCGGATCGTCAAGCCGACGCAGGTGGAAGTGGTGGCACCGGTGCCCGGCGAGCCAAACAAGAAGGCGACCAAGCGGATGCTGACCCTCACCACGTGCAACCCGAAGTTCGACAACTACCAGCGTCTGATCATCCACGCCGAGCTGGACCGTACCCAACCCAAGTCGGCGGGCCGCCCGGCGGAGCTGGGAGGCTGACCCGATGTACGCGTTCATCTGGCGCAAGCTCCCCTTCGGCCTGGTCGGAAAGCTGACCGGCTCGGTGCTGCTGGTGGCCGCCACCGTCGCGCTGCTCTGGTATGTCGCCTTCCCGTGGGCCGAGCCCCTGCTGCCCTTCGACGACGTGCAGGTCGAGTCCGGCGTTCCCGCCGAGACCGGTGGCGGCGGCGACCCGGTGACCGGGGAGACCCCGGCCGGGGAAGATCACGAGCTGCCGTACGACACCGACCAGAACAACCCAGCGCCGTCCTCCCCGAGCAGGTGACCATGCGCGTCCTCGTGATCGACAACTACGACTCGTTCGTCTTCAACCTGGTGCAGTATCTGGGCCAGCTCGGCGTCGACTGCGAGGTCCGCCGCAACGACGAGATCGACGTCGCCGAGGTGGGCAGGGTGGGCGCCGCCGGCGTCCTGCTCTCACCCGGGCCGGGCAGCCCCGACCGGGCCGGCATCTGCCTGGACGTCATCCGGACGTACGCCGGCGAGCTGCCGATCTTCGGTGTCTGCCTCGGTCACCAGGCGATCGGCGAGGCGTTCGGGGCGACCGTCACCCGGGCCCCCGAGCTGCTGCACGGCAAGACCTCCGAGGTGCGACACCATTCGGTCGGCGTCCTCGCCGGTCTGCCCGACCCGTTCACCGCCACCCGGTACCACTCCCTCGCCGTTCTGCCCGAAACGCTCCCGGACGAGCTTGAGGTCACCGGCTGGACCGGCTCCGGTGTGGTGATGGCGATGCGGCACCGAACGCTGCCCATCGAGGGCGTCCAGTTCCACCCGGAGTCGGTGCTCACCGAGGGCGGCCACCTCATGCTGGCCAACTGGCTGGCCAGTTGTGGTCACGCGGAGGCGCTGGAGCGCGCGCCCGCGCTCGCCGCCGAGGTCGACACCCGCCGCCGCGCCGCGTTCGCCACGACCTGAGGCCGAACCGTTCCGGTCGTCATCCGGTCAGGTGGCGGGAGCACCCACGCCGGCCGGGTCAGTTCCGCAGCGCGTTCTGGACCGCCGGATCCGCCGGCGAGCGGACCGCGGGCGGACGGCTCCGAACGGCGTCCCACGCCGCCTTGCCACTGGCGAAGTAGTCCCGGACCGACTTCTCGGCGAGCAGTGCGGTGCCGCAACCGTCGCAGCGGGCGGTCACCCCGTCGACGTCGAGGCCGAGATGGCGGCACAGCGTCACCGCCCGGGACAGGTGGTACGACTGGGTGACGATCAGGGCCTTCTCGACGCCGTACACCTCGCGCGCTCTCGCGCAGGTGTCGTAGGTGTCCAGGCCGAACGGGTCGGCCACCACCCGACGCCTGTCCACACCGCGCTCGGAGAGATACGTCGTCATCACCGCCGGCTCGTCACCTGACGCGCCACCGCCGTCGCCCGACACGAGAACGACAGTGGCCCGCCCGCTGGTCACCAGCTCGGCGGCGGTGTCCAGGCGACCGGCGAGACGGTCCCCGGGCCGCTGTCGGTCGGCGGCCACCTCGGTACCGAGCACGATCACCACGTCGGCGGTCGGCGCGTCGGCGGCAGCGTACACGTGGCCGCGGGCGGCGAGCGTCGTCCACAGCCACGGGGAACTGGCGAGCACCAGCACGACAAGGCCCGCGAGTGCCAGCCAACGGAGGCGTCGGGGCCACCGCCGCACCGGCTTGACCGGGGACGATCCCGCCTCGGTCATGTCGGTGCCCACTGGTGGCTCAGTCCTGCGGCCGGCTCGGCGGGGGTGGGAACGGCAGACCGATGCCGCCCCCGTTGCCGGGAGTGGTCGGCGTGGTCGTCGGAGTGGCCGTCGGCGTGTTCGTCGGTGTCGGGTCGGTCTCCGGCTCCGGCTGACTCACCTTGATGGTCACCTTCGTGCCGGTGGGCTTCTTCTCCTTGCCGTTCGGGCTCTGGTCGGTGACCTTCCCCGCTTCGGCGGCGGGCACCTCCGGCCCGTTCTGCACGACCACAGTGAAGCCGTCGTTGCGGAGGACGCGGGTGGCCTCCTCCTGGCTCAACCCGACGACGTCCGGCACCCCGCGGACGTTGCCCTTCGAGACCGTGAGCTTGATCTTCGTGCCCTCGGGGACGCTCTCGCCCGAGGGCGGGTCGACGTCGAGAACCTCGTCCTCGCTCGCCTCGGCGTCCACCGTCTTGACCTCGTACTTGAGCTTCGCCTCGGTGAGCCGGTCGATGGCGCTCTCCCGCTTGCTGCCCTTGAGCCCGGCCGGAACGCGGACCTCGGGAACGCCGCCACAGACCTGAATGGTGACAGTGCCGTTCTGCTCCAGCCGGCTCGTCGGTGCCGGATCCTGGTTGACGACGTTGCCCTTGGTGCAGTCGCTGGCCAGCACCGGATCACCCACCTTCGGGGAGAACCCGGCGTTACGAATCTCGTCGATCGCGACAGCCTGGCTCTTGCCGGTGAGGGTGGGCACCGCCTTCAGGTCCTTGCCCTGCTGCATGTTCCAGAGCAGGGCGGCGACCAGGGCGATCACCGCCAGCACGCCGACCGCGCTGAACATCGCGATCAGCCAGGAGGACGCCTTGCGCTGACGCGGGTCTCCCACCCGGGCGGGGATCTGCCCGGTCTGCGGCCCGCGGCCGGAAGCCGGGTAGCCGCCCCCACCGCCGGCCGGGGCCATCGCCACCGTCTCCGCCTCGCGCAGCACCGGGGTGGCCAGCACGGGCCGGCCGGCGGCGGCGCGAAGCAGGTCCGCCCGCATCTCGCCGGCACTCTGGTAGCGGTTGAGCGGGTTCTTCGACAACGCCTTGAGCACGATCGCGTCGACGGCCGGCGTGACGTCCGGGTTGATGTCGCTGGGCGTCGGCGGCGTCTCCCGTACGTGCTGGTAGGCGACGCTGACCGGGCTGTCCCCGACGAACGGGGGATGGCCGCAGACCAGCTCGAACAGCACGCAGCCGGCCGCGTACACGTCGGAGCGCGCGTCGACGGCCTCGCCGCGGGCCTGCTCCGGGGACAGGTACTGGGCCGTGCCGATCACCGCGCTGGTCTGCGTCATGGTGGTCGCGCCGCTGGCCAGTGCACGGGCGATGCCGAAGTCCATCACCTTGACCTGGCCGGTCTGGGTGAGCATCACGTTGCCGGGCTTGATGTCCCGGTGGATGATGCCGTGCCGGTGGCTGAACTCCAGCGCCGCGCACATGTCGGCGCAGATCTCCAGCGCCCGGCGCGGCTGCAGCCGGCCCTCGGCGCCGAGGACCTCCTTCAAGGTCCGCCCGTTGACGAACTCCATGACGATGAACGGCAGCGTCTCGCCGGTCGGCGCGGTCTCCTCGCCGGTGTCGTAGACCGCCACGATCGCCGGGTGGTTGAGTGAAGCGGCGTTCTGCGCCTCCCGACGGAACCGCATCTGGAACGTCGCGTCCCGGGCGAGGTCGGTGCGGAGCATCTTGATCGCGACGTCCCGACCGAGCCGAAGGTCGCGACCGCGGTGCACCTCGGCCATACCGCCATAGCCGAGCAGCTCGCCGACCTGGTACCTGCCACCGAGCAGGCGGGCCTGCGCTGTCATCGCGTCTGTCGTCCTTCGCTCGTCGTCGTCCCGCCGTCGCCCGGCTGGAGTCGTACCTCCCGACGGTACGACGTCCGGGTCGGATCGTCGCCTCCGTCGAGTCGTAGCGCACCGGACGCCACGCTGTGCGGCGCCAGCCCGGCCGATGCACCGGCCTGCGACTGCTTCCGTAGGTTGTAGGAAATCACGCCCGAACAGAGCAGGACCAGCACGGCGAGCAGGATGGCGAGGAGCACCATTCCGGGGCGGGACCGCTGCGGCTGGGGTGACGGCACTGCCGGGCCGGCCTGTCGGACGTACGCCGGCGGGTGTTCCTGCCGGGGTGGCCCGGCGGGCACGGCAGCGGCACCGCGCGGGTAGCCGTTCGGTGCGCCCTGCGGCCGGGCTGGCTGAACGGCCGGCGCGACGGCGGTGGGGCGTGGCTGTTGGGCGGGCGCGATCGCTGTCGGCCTGGGCCCGCCCACCGGCGGGCGGGCAGCCGGCGGACGCATCTGATGCGCCTGCGGCACCTGGGCCCGGCCGGGCGCGGCGGGCGAGGCGGGCGCGGCCGAGACCGGCCCGGAGTTACCGGCCGCCCGGGCCTGCTGGGACAGCGCGGCCTTGAGCTGACGGGCGACCCCGGCGAGGGCGGCGGCGCTCGGCCAGCGGGCGGCCGGGTCCTTGGCCAACGCCCGTTCCACCAGGGCGCGCACCTGCGGAGGGATGTCGGACGGCAGCGGCCGGGGCGTCTCCCGGACGTGCCGCATCGCGATGTCGAGGGGATTGTCGCCCTCGAACGGCCGCCGACCGGCCAGGCACTGGTAGGCGACCACGCCGAGGGCGTACACGTCGGAAGCGGGGGTGGCCACGCCGCCGGTGGCCTGCTCCGGCGAGATGTACGAGGCGGTGCCGAGCACCGAACCGGCGGCGGTGAGCTGGCCGACCATGTCGGAGCGGGCGATGCCGAAGTCGGTCAGCACCAGCGTGCCGTTCGGCCGGACCAGCAGGTTGCCCGGCTTCACGTCGCGGTGCACGATGCCCTTCTCGTGCGCGGCGTGCAACGCGTCGGCGGCCTGCGCGACGAGGGCCATCGTCCGGGCCGGAGTGAGCCGGCCGACCCGGCTCAACGTGGACGACAGGGCGTCACCCTCGACGTACTCCATGACCAGGAAGGCGATCTGCTGGTCGTTGCCGAAGTCGTAGACGTCCACCACGCCGGGATGGTTGATGGTGGCCATGGTGCGGGCCTCGCCGCGGAACCGCTCGCCGAAGTCCGGGTCGTCGAGTAGCGCGGGCAGCAGGCTCTTCACCGCGACCGTCCGGCCGAGCACCTGGTCGGTGCCGCGCCAGACGTCGCCCATGCCGCCGCTGGCGATCCGCTCGTCGAGACGGTAGCGGTTGCCGAGCTGCACGCCGGGGCTGAGCATGTCAGCGACCCCCCGGGTCGGTGATGGCGGCCCGCATGATCTGACCGGCGATCCGGGCGGCCTCGCCGCTACCACCCGGACCGGCCTGCTCCAACATCACGCAGACCGCGGACACCGGGTTGCCGTCTTTGTCCATCGCGAAGCCGATGAACCAGCCGTGGTCCGGTCGATCCGGGGCGGACTGGGCGGTGCCGGTCTTGCCGCCGACCGTGTAGCCGCCGATCGCGGCACTCTTGCCGGTGCCGTTCCGGACCACGCTGACCATCATCTCGCGCAGGTCGGTGGCGACCTGGGAACTGACCGGCTGGCGCAGCTCCCGCGGCTTGGCGGTGTAGTAGCTGGTGGTCCGGTCCGGTGCGAGCCACTGCCGGACCAGGTACGGCCGCATCTGGCTGCCGTTGTTCGCGATCGACGCAGCGATCATGGCGCCTTCGAGCGGGGTCATCCGGACGTTGTTCTGGCCGATCGAGGACTGGGCCAGTGCGGCCTGGTCGGTGCTGCCGTCCGGGTTCTGGATGTCCCCGGTCCGGCTGGCCGCCGTGGGCAGGCCGCCCTCACCCAGGTGGCCGACGGTCAGGTCCTCCTGCTCGAAGCCGAACTGCCGGGCCTTCTCCTTGACAGTGTCAGCGCCGAGCCGCACGCCGAGCTGGGCGAACCCGGTGTTGCACGAGTAGGTGACCGCGTCCAGCAGGCTCACCTGCCGTCCCGGGCAGATCGACGGATCGGCGTTGCGGATCGGCGTGCCCGACGTGGGCGCGGTGTAACTGGAACCGGCCGGGATCTGGGTCGTCGGCGTGACGCCGTTCTCCAAAGCCGCCGCGGCGACCACGATCTTGAAGGTGGAGCCCGGCGGCAGCGTCTCGGCGAGCGCGCGGTTCTTCAACGGCTCCGTCGGGTCCTTCTCCAGCTTGTTGAACGCCGCGGCCGCCTCGTTGCTGTCGTGGCTGGCCAGCGGGTTCGGGTCGAAGCTCGGCATGGAGACCAGCGCCTGCACCGCCCCGGTACGCGGGTCGATGGCGATCGCCGCGCCGCGCTTCGCGCCCACCCTGTTGTCACCCAGCTGGTCGTACGCCACGTCCTGGGCCTTCTTGGAGAGCGAGAGCAGCACGTTGCCGCCGCCGGTGTCATCCCCAGTGAACATGTCCTTCAACCGGTCACCGATCAGCTGGTCGCTGGTGCCGGCCAGGAAGTCGTTCTCCGACCGCTCGATGCCCTGGTCGGCGAGGTTGACCGGCTTGTAGCCGAGCACGTGGGCGTACTTGGCGCCGCCCGGGTAGGTGCGCAGGAACTTCAGGTTGCCGGTGGTTTCCTTGCTGGTGGCCAGGGCTGTGCCGCCGGCCTCGATGTTGCCGCGCTTGCGGTCGTACTCGGCGACCTGGACCCGACGGTTGTAGTCGCTGGTGCGGTATTCATCCGCCTTGTAGGCCTGAATCCAGTTGAGGTTGGCGAAGAGCAGACCGAACAGGACCATGACGACGACGCCGACGCGGCGCAGGGGTGCGTTCACGGCTTGATCACCTCCGTGGGAGCACCGTGCAGCTGCTCCGGCGGGCTGCCGCTGGGACGGACGGCCTTGCCGCCGCCTCCTCCGGTCACCGGACGGCGGGCGCCGTCGGAGACCCGCAGCAGCACCGCGATGAGCAGCCAGTTGGCCATCAGCGACGACCCGCCTGCGGACAGGAACGGGGTGGTCTGACCGGTCAGCGGGATGAGCTTGCTGATCCCGCCGACGATCACGAAGACCTGGAGGCCGAGGGTGAACGCCAGACCACCGGCGAGCAGCTTGCCGAACGAGTCCCGGACGGCGAGCGCGGCACGCAGCCCACGCTCCACGATCAGCAGGTAGACCACCAGCAGCGCGGAGAGGCCGAAGAGGCCGATCTCCTCACCGATGCCGGCGAAGATGAAGTCGTTCTGCACCTCGGGCAGGATCTCCGGCTGACCGCCGCCCGGACCGGCACCGAAGAGCCCGCCCGTGCCAAGGGCGAGCAGTCCCTGCACGAGCTGGTAGCCCTTGTCGGTCGGGTCGGCGAACGGGTCCAGCCAGATCTCCGCCCGCAGGTAGAAGTTGGCGAACGGCCCGCCCACCGTCGAGCCGAGGACGTAGGCGAGGTACGCGCCGCCGAAGAAGAGAACCAGGCCGATCAGCAGCCAGCTGACCCGTTCGGTGGCGATGTAGAGCGTCACCACGAACATGCCGAAGTAGAGCAGCGAGGTGCCCAGGTCCTTCTCGAAGACCAGCACCAGGACGCTGATCAGCCAGACGCCGACCACCGGGCCGAGGTCACGGCCACGGGGGAAGTCGATGCCGAGGAAGCGCCGGCTGGCCAGCGACAGCACCTCACGCTTGCGCACCAGGTAGTAGGCGAAGAAGACCAGCAGCGCCAGCTTGGCGAACTCACCCGGCTGGATGGAGAAGCTGCCCACCCGGATCCACAGCTTCGCGCCGTTGATCTCGGAGATGCTCGACGGCAGCACCGCCGGGATCATCACCAGCACGATACCGGCCAACCCCAGGGTGTACGCGTACCGCGAGATCGACCGGTGGTCACGCATGATGGCGAGCAGTCCGGCGGCGAGGATCACCGCACCGAGCGTCCAGGCCAGCTGGCGCCCGCCCTGCCCGGCGAAGACGGCCAGGTTCTCGCGCTCGGCCACCGGAGCGTCGCCCAGGTCGATCCGGCGCAGGAAGCCCACCCCGAGCCCGTTGAGCAGGGCCACCGCCGGCAGCAGGGCCGGGTCGGCGAACGGGGCGAGGAACCGGATGACCAGGTGCAGGCCGAGGAAGACCGCGCCGAGCGCGGCGGCGGGCATCCAGAAGTCCGAGGTGACCGTGTCCAGCAGGTTCGCTTCGACGGTCGCCCCGTACGCGGCCACCAGCACCATCGCGAGCAGCAGCAGGGACAGCTCGGCGTTGCGGCGCGACCGCGCCAGGCGTACGCCGGATTGCTCGCCCGCGGTGGCGGGCGAGGGTGCCGGTGTGGCCGCTACGGTCACGGGTGGAGTCCTCGGTATCTCAGCCGACGCTCACTCAGGAGACCGGCAGCTGGCCGGGTCGAGCGCCGGCGTGGCCGAGTCTGAGGGCGTGACGTCGGGTGTGGTGGTCGCGCCGGCCCCCCCGAGAGCGGTGGTGGCACCGGCGGTCGGGGTTGCGCTGACAACCCCGTTGGGGGTCGACGAGGCGTTGACGCTCGGGCTGCCGTTCGGGGTCGGCGTCAAACCGATCGGCGTCGGCGTGGGCGTGGGCGTGTTGGCCCCGGCGGCGGTCGGGTCGAGTGGGCAGAGCGGCTTCAGGTTGGGGTTGCTGGGGGTGTCGCTGGTCAGCTCGGCGAGCTGACGCTCGGCGTCCGGCTCGCTCTTGGCCCGGATGCCGACCTTGACGGTGTCCTGCGCGGCGACAGTGAGGTCGTCCAGCCGGGTGCCGCTGCGGCGGTGCACGCTGGACAGGTCCATCCCGGCGATCTGACCCTGGACCCCACGGAAGACGGCGACCTGCCCCTCTTCGGTGGCTCCCACGTAGTACTGCCGCTGGGTGTACGTCCAGCCGCCGAACGCCGCCCCGCCAACGATCACCAGCACGGCCAGCGCCATGGCGGCGGTCCGCACCGGGCGTCGTTTCGGCCGGTCCGGCTCGTCGTCGGCGGCCGCCGGCTCCTCGGGCGCGGCCGGGCGCGGCGCGGAGAGCGCCGAGGCTCGGGCGGCCGGGGTCGAGTCGTCGGCGGAGGTCGCCATGCCCCGGTCCCGGGCGGCGGCACCGCCGACGATCGGGGTCGCCTCGACGATGTCCTGGTCGGTGGCATCAGCGATGATCACCGTGATGTTGTCCGGCCCGCCGCCGCGCAGCGCGAGCTGCACCAGCCGCTCGACACACTGCTGCGGGTCGGCGTACTCCCGCATGGTCTCGCCGATGGTTTCGGCGCTGACCACACCCGAGAGGCCGTCGCTGCAGATCAGGTACCGGTCGCCGGGCATGACCTGGCGGACCGAGTATTCCGGGTCGATGTCCCGACCGTCGAGGGCGCGGGTGAGCAGCGACCGCTGCGGGTGGCTGCTCGCCTCCTCGGCGCTGATCCGGCCTTCGTCGACGAGCATCTGGACGTACGTGTCGTCCTTGGTGATCTGCGCGAACTCGCCGTTGCGCAGCAGATAGGCCCGCGAGTCACCGATGTGGACCATTCCCAGCTTGCTGCCGGTGAAGAGGGTCGCCGTCAGCGTGGTGCCCATCCCCTCCAACTGCGGGTTGGCGTCCACCGTGTCGCGGAGTTGTTGGTTGGCGGTGCCCACGGCCGAACGCAACGCATCGACGAGGGCGTCCCCCGGGACGTCCTCGTCGAGCGGCGCCATGGCACCGATGACGATGTTGCTGGCGACGTCACCGGCGGCCATACCGCCCATGCCGTCGGCAACGGCGAGTAACCGCGGCCCGGCGTAGACGGAGTCTTGATTGCCGTCTCGGATCAGACCGCGGTCGCTGTGGGCCGCATAGCGCAGGGTCAGAGTCATGGCCGTAATTCGAGGGAAGTGCGGCCGATCCGGATCGGCACGCCGAGGGGGACGGGGGTTGGTCCGGAGACCTTAGCGCGATCGAGGTACGTGCCGTTAGTCGAGCCGAGGTCCTCGACGTACCACTGCCCGTCACGCGGCACGAGCCGGGCGTGTCGCGCGGAGGCGTAGTCGTCGGTGATGACCAGGGTGGAGTCCTCGGCTCGACCGATGGTGATCTGAGCTTCACCGAGAGTGATCCTGGTGCCGGCCAGCTGACCGGCTGTCACCACCAACTGGTGCGCCGCCCTACCCCGCTTCACCTTCGCTGGCTTGGCCGCCTGCCCCGTCGAGGCGCCCACCGCGCGTGGCGCGGCCACCAGGCGACCGGACCGGGCGCCCGCGAAGAGGTCCCGGCGGATCACGCCGACCACCGTGAACACGAAGATCCACAGCAGGATCAGGAACCCGAACCGGGCAACGGTGATGACCAGTTCCGGCAAGGCGGCTCAGCCGTCCACGCGGAAGGTCAGCGTCGTCGTACCGAGCTGGACCATGTCACCGGGGTTGAGCGCGACGGCGGAGACCCGCTGCCCGTTCACCATGGTGCCGTTGGTCGAACCCAGGTCGGTCAGCACGACCTGGCCCCCGTCGAAATCCAGCCGGGCGTGTCGCCGGGAGATGCCCACGTCGGGCAGCCGCAGGTTGGCCTGGTCGCCACGACCGATCACCGTCGACCCCATCTGGAGGGGATAGGTGCGACCGTCGCCGGAGACCAGCCGCACGTTGCGACCGCCGCCGTGCCCGGGCGGCGGACCGTAGCCACCGCCCTGGTCGTACGCGGGGTAGGCGGGCGGGCCGGCGTCGTAGCCGGGTGCCGACACCGGGGCGACCTCGCCGCCGGTGTAGACCTCGGCCGTGACCCGGAACATGCCCGTGTCGAGGCCCTCACCTCGCTCGATCTCGACGATCACGTCGCCGTAGACCGTCCACGCCTGCTCGCCGATGAACTCCGCCTGCGACTGGGCCAACTCCTGGGCCAGCGCGGCGGCGTACGGCGCCAGCCGACTATGGTCGAACGGCGAGAGATCGATCACGTAGCGGTTGGGCACCAACGTGCGCCCACCGGCCAGGATCGCCTTGTGCGCCTCGGCCTCCCGCTGCATGGCGTTGAGGATCTCCACGGGGTGGACCACCCCTTTGAAGACCTTGGCGAAGGCCCCTTCGACCAGGCCTTCCAGACGCTTCTCGAAGCGTTGCAGCACGCTCACCGGCTCCTCCTCGGGTCCCGAGGACATGATGGTATCCGGCCGGCGCGCGCGCAGCTCACACGCCGCTCGGCCGGCTGCTCTCGACCCGTTCGGAAGGGCCGGGACTGTCGTGCTAATCTTTCGTCCGCCACGAACGGTAACCGCTCGTGGCGAGCGCCGGGAACAGCGTAGTATTCCCGGGGCCCGTTGGCGACAGCGGGGCCAGGGCGGCTAAGGTGTTCCGGGTTGTGCCACGGGGATGTGGCGGAATGGCAGACGCGCACGGTTCAGGTCCGTGTGCCCGAAAGGGCGTGGGGGTTCAACTCCCCCCATCCCCACCACCGACGAAGGGCTCCGCATATGCGGAGCCCTTCCGTCATATCGGGGCGTGCCGGACGTCACGCTATGCTCCGATGGATTCTGCCTCCGATGGACCAGGAGTGGCGTGTGAGTGTCGCGTTGGTGACAGGGTCGGGTGGTCTGATCGGCTCCGAGGCCGTCCGGCATTTCGCCGGCCTCGGTCTGGATGTCGTGGGCATCGACAACGACATGCGCCGGTACTTCTTCGGCGAGGACGGTTCCACCTCCTGGAGCCTTGAACGGCTCAGCCGTGACCTGGGTAACGCCTACACCCATTTCGCGGTGGACATCCGGGACCGGGACGGCCTGGAGCAGGTGTTCAAGAAGTACAGCTCGGACATCGCCGTGGTGATCCACAGCGCCGCGCAGCCGAGCCACGACTGGGCCGCCAAGGAGCCGTACACGGACTTCGACGTGAACGCCGGCGGCACGCTCAACATGCTGGAGAACACCCGCCGACACGCGATCGACGTGCCGTTCATCCACTGCTCGACCAACAAGGTCTACGGCGACCGGCCCAACAGCCTGCCGCTGGTCGAGCTGGAGACCCGGTACGAGCTGCCCGAGGACCACCGCTGGTACCAGGGCATCACCGAAGAGATGTCGATCGACCACTCACTGCACTCCGTCTTCGGCGCCTCCAAGGTCGCCGCGGACGTGATGGTCCAGGAGTACGGGCGCTACTTCGACATGAAGACCGCCTGCTTCCGGGGCGGCACCCTGACCGGCCCGGCGCACTCCGCGGCCGAGCTGCACGGGTTCCTGGCCTATCTGATGCGCTGCGTCATGGAGGGCCGGACGTACAACCTGTTCGGTTACAAGGGCAAGATGGTCCGGGACGCGATCCACTCCCACGACGTGCTGACCGCGTTCGAGGCGTTCTTCCGGGCCCCCCGCTCCGCGGAGGTCTACAACCTCGGCGGCGGTCGCCACTCCAACACCTCCCACATCGAGGCGTTCCGCATCGCGGAGGAGATCACCGGCCGGGAGGCGCGGATCAACTATGTCGAGCAGAACCGCACCGGCGACCACCAGTGGTACGTCAGCAGCATGGCGCGGTTCGAGGCGCAGTATCCGGACTGGAAGATCACTTACGACGTGCCGATGATCCTGCGGGAAATCTACGAGGCCAACGTGGACAAGTGGGTGGCCCAGCCGTGAGCAGCCGAACCAAGCGCAACGTGCTCGGCGTCCTGGTCGACGCCACCGACTACGCCACGGCGACCGACGCGGTGGTGACCGCGGCGCACGAACGGCGTCCCCTCGCGCTGACCGCGCTTGCCGTGCACGGTGTGATGACCGGGGTGCTCGACCCGGCGCACAACGCGCGGCTCAACTCCTTCGACGTGGTCACGCCGGACGGGCAGCCGGTGCGGTGGGCGCTCAACCTGCTGCACCACGCCGGGCTCAGCGACCGGGTGTACGGGCCGACCCTGACCCTGCACGTGCTGTCGCGGTTCGCGGACGAAGGGCTGCCGGTCTACCTGTACGGCTCGACCGAGGAGACCCTCGCCCGGTTGATCCCGGCCCTGGAGCGGATGTTCCCGGCGCTGAAGATCGCCGGGGTGGAGCCGTCCAAGTTCCGTGCCGTCCAGCCCGGCGAGGACGCCGAGATCGCCGACCGAATCCGGTCCAGCGGTGCCCGGCTGGTCCTGGTCGGCCTCGGCTGCCCGCGCCAGGAGGTCTTCACGTACGCCATGCGGCCACTGCTCGACATGCCGCTGATGGCGGTCGGCGCGGCCTTCGACTACCACGCCGGGCTGTTGCGCCAGCCCCCGCCGTGGATGCAGCGTGCCGGCCTGGAGTGGTTCTGGCGCCTCGGTCTGGAGCCGAAGCGGCTCTGGCGCCGCTACATCATCCTCAACCCGGCCTACCTGAGCCGCCTGGTCGCGCAGAAGCTCGGCCTGTGGAAGGCCCGCCCGCCGGCGCCGGCCACCGAGCGGCCGGCCAGCTTCTCGGTCTGAGCCCTACGACCTTCTCGGTCTGAGCCCTACGACGCGAGGCCCCACCCGGCGTGCCGGGTGGGGCCTCGGTCGTGGGGAGACCGGTCAGACGGTCAGGGTCCAGGTGTTGATGTAGCCGGTGTCGGCCGAGTAGGTGTCGCGCACCTGGAGCCGCCAGATGCCGTCGGCGGCCTCACCGGACACGTTGACCGTGTACGTGGCGTTGACGTTGTCCGCGCTGTCCGAGGTGCTGCTGTTCTTCAGCCGGTACGAGCTGCCGTCCGGGGCGAGCAGGTCGATGACCAGGTCACCGCGGTAGGTGTGCACGATGTTCACCGCCACCGTGGAGGCCGAGGAAGCGTTGCGACCGCAGCCGGAGATGGTGATCGAGCTGGTCACCGCCGAGCCGGCGTCCGGGATCGACACGTCGGTGCCGTTGGTGCCGGTGCAGCCGGTGGGCGGCGGCGGGGTGCTGCCGGTACCCACGTAGAGCAACAGGTTCGGCGAGCCGGAGCCGGGGTTGCCCACCACGTTCGGGGTCGCGTTGGCCACCAGTTGGTTGCGGACCTGAGCCGGGGTCCAGCTCGGGTTGGCGCTGGCCACCAGGGCCGCCGCTCCGACCACGTGCGGGGTGGCCATCGAGGTGCCGCTGATCGTGTTGGTGGCGGTGTTGCTGGTGTACCAGGCCGAGGTGATCGACGAGCCGGGCGCGAAGATGTCCAGGCAGGTGCCGACGTTGGAGAACGACGACCGGGCGTCCGAGCTGGTCGTCGAGCCCACCGTGATGGCTTCCGTGGTGCGCGCCGGCGAGGTGTTGCAGGCGTTCGCGCCGCTGTCGTTGCCGGCCGCCAGGCCGTACGTGACGCCCGAGGCGATCGAGTTGCGCACGGCGTTGTCCAGGGAGCTGTTCGCGCCACCGCCGAGGCTCATGTTCGCCACGGCCGGCTTGATCGCGTTCGCGGTGACCCAGTCGACGCCGGCGATCACACCGGCGTTGGTGCCACTACCGGAGCAGTTCAGCACCCGTACGCCGACGAGCTGGACGGCCTTGGCCACCCCGTACGCGGACCCGCCGACGGTGCCGGCGACGTGCGTGCCGTGCCCGTTGCAGTCGTCGGCCGACCCGCCGTCGACGGCGTCGTAGCCGGAGGTGGCCCGGCCGCCGAAGTCGTTGTGGGAGAACCGGATGCCGGTGTCGATGATGTAGGCGTGCACGTTGCTCGCCGTGTTGGGGTAGGTGTAGGAGCTGTCCAACGGCAGGTTGCGCTGGTCGATCCGGTCCAGACCCCAGGAGGGCGGGTTGGCCTGCGTGCCGGAGATCGAGACGGTGTGGTTCTGCTCGACGTACGCCACCGCCGGGTCGGCCGCGATCCGCGCCGCCGCGTTCGCGCTCACAGTGACCTCGAAGCCGCGCAGCGCCGCGCCGTAGGTGCGGGCCACAGTGCCGCCGTGGCGGCCGGAGAGCCGCTTCGCGGTGTCGCCGACCCGGTCCCGGGCCACGGCGCTGTCCTTGAGTACGACGATGTAGCTGTCCGGCACGGCGGTGGCTCCGCCGGCGGCCCGAACCACACCGACGGGTTCGGCGGCCAGGGCCGGGGTGCCGACGGCCAGCACTGTCGCCGCGGCCACCCCGATCAGCACGGACCTTCGTGGAAGACCCATCTCCTACCTCCCTCTGACCGGCGGCGGAACGTGACCACCGGTCCCAACATCAATCGACAGTCGCCGATTGAGCTGAGGGTAGATCAGCAGCGGGGCAATTAAACATGTCGGAACGTCCATAACCTTCGAGTGATGACCCCCTACGGGCCCGGCGTCCGGGACGAACGGGGGACCGGCCCGGATTCGCCTCGCCGAGATTCGGGAAAGACTCTCGAGCATGGAGAGTCAGCTCACCATCCTGATCCCGGTCGCCGCCGTCTGGCTGGCCGCCGGCATCGTTGCCGACGGCCTGCCCCGGCTGCGCAACACCCGCGTGCTGCGCCGGCGTACCGGATGGTTGCTGGTGCTCGCCCTCACCGGCGCGACGCTCACCGCGGCCGTGCTCGGCGGCGGCCTGTTCAGCGCGGGCACCGCGCCGGTCGACCGGGCCGCCGCCGGGCTCACCCTCGCCGCCGGCCCGGCGCTCGTGGCGACGGTCTGCTCCGTACGACGGATCCGCCGGCTGCGTGCCGGTGCCGGCGCGTTCGCCAGCGCCCCCGCCACCCCCGCGCCGCACGGGCTGCGCGCCGCGGCGGCCCACCCGCTGGTCGGGCTGCCACTACAGGTCACCGCCCTGGCCACCGTGCCGGCGTTGGTCGCGGCGGCCGGCACCGACCTCGGCGCCGACCCCGGGGTCACCGGACCGGCGATCACCGTCGGCGCGGTCGCGGTGATCGCCATCGGGGTCCGGCACGCGCTGCGGCACAACCGCCTCGCCGAGCGGGCCCGGCCGGCCGTCGCACGGTCAGCGCGGGCGGCTGGCGCTCTGCACGTATAGCAACTCCAGGATCGACCTGGTCGCCTCGAACCAGCGATCCAGCCAGTCCTGCGAGGGCACGGTGCCCTTCGGCGGCAACTCCATCAGCAGGCCACGCAGCAACGGGTGGTCAGCCAGGGACTGGGGCGGCTCCACCGGCCAGCCGCTCGGTGGGAACGACGGCTCGATCAGCGGGTTCGGGTCCAGTGAGGGCAGCGAGAGCGGGGGATCCGTCGTCTCGGCGGCGCCCTCCCGCCCGGTCAACTCCTGGTCGGTCGAGACCACCTCGGTCAGAACCGTGTCCCGACGAGCGCCGCGGTACTTGCCACCGAACCGCTCCGGCTTCGCCGGGCCGTTGGTGAGATTTTCTGAACCGATCGTCGTCATCCGTCTCGCCTACTCGCTCGGTTGCGGGTCGGTGCGGCGGGTCGTCGACCAGCGCCGTACCGACCGGTTCAACGAGACGGGGGCGCTGTGGCGACGGGAATCCCGACGGAACCTCGCCGGCCACCGTCGGGACCCGCGACCGTCCGCCGTACCTACCGGGGACGGACACGGTGAAGTCCCCGTCCGGCGAACCGGACGGGGACTTCACTGACCACTCGGTCAGACCACGCCGAACACACCACCGCGGGTGCCGGCGACGAAGGCGTGCCAGTCGCCCGGCGCGAAGACCAGGGCGGGGCCCGCCTTGTCCTTCGAGTCCCGCACTCCGACCGCCCCCGTCACGTACGCCACCTCCACGCAGTTGTCACAGTTCGGCCCGCTCTTCGAGCTCTTGAACCACGCTGCCTGCGTCAGGTCCACCGGGAACCTTTTGGTCGCCATTTCCACAACGGCTCCTCTGCCAGTTTTGCGATGTGTGCGACGGACTCCTCCGGACGTATGGCCGCAGCGCGGATGTGATCGAAGATGAAGCTGTACTTCTGTAGTTCGTCGCTCTTCTCGAGGAAGAGCCCACCCGTGGCGTTCTCCGCGTACACAACATCCGGATCACCGGGCTCAGGGAAGCTGAGGATCGTGAACGTGCCGTCCATGCCGGCGTGCGCACCCACCTCGAAGGGCAGGATCTGCAGCGTCACGTTCGGCAACTCGGCCACCTCGACCAACCGTCTGAGTTGGCCGCGCATCACCTCGTCCCCGCCCACCGGCCGACTTACCACCGCCTCATCGAGCACCACCCACAGATCGACCGGATCGTCCTGGGTCAATAACGACTGACGGCCCAGACGGACACGCACTCTCTGGTGCACCTGATCGGCGGTGAAGTCCGGACGAGCGGCGCGGATCATGGCACCGGCGTACTCCTCGGTCTCCAGAAGGCCCGGAACGACCTGCTGTTCGTACGCCCGGATCGAACTCGCGGCCGCCTCCAGCCCGACGTACGCGCCGACGAGCACCGTGCTGTACGGGTGCCACCAACCCTTCTGGCGGGCCTCCCGGGCGATCTGCACCAGCTCGTCGCTCTCGGCGCCGACCACGCCGTAGATCCGCAGCATGTCCCGCACGTCGCGAGGGGTGGCCGTGGTGTGCCCGGTCTCGATCCGGGAGACCTTCGACGCCGAGCACTCCAACTGTTCGGCGACCACCTCGATGGTGATTCCGGCGGACTCCCGCTGGCGGCGCAGCTCGGCCCCGAGCCGCCGCCGTCTGATGGTGGGACTGCGCCGCTCACTCATCGCGCGACCCGTGACTCACTGGTCCCCGCCGCTGGCTGCTCGACCCCACTCGGGCTACCTCCGGTAACGCGCCACTGGGTGACACCCGCCGGGGGCGCGATCGTCGACCGGCGAGCGTTCGCGACGGAGGGGAGTGGTGCCGGTCCTCGGCCGGCCGCGACGGGCGAAACCGGCCCTCAGTGTGCCGCCCGGATGCGGATGGCTTCAATAGGCCTTTCGCGCGACACGCTCACGTATCGGCAAAAGTCGACGTGCAACTTGCATGAAGCACGTCCCTGATGCACTCTGTCCGTATGGCACGGATCACTCAGCGTCCCCGTTCGGTCCCTCCCAGTGGTGACCCCACCGATCCGGGGGCGCCGAGCCCGACGCGGGTCCGGCCGACGACAACGAGACCTGCTCCGGGGTAATGACCCCGCCGCTGCAAGCCGGCAAGCTGCGGCGGCGGGCGCGGTTCCCGGAAGCAACCGGGTGGTGGTCGGGTGGCGGCACGTCACCAGCGGGGTACGGCCCGACCACCGCCATCCGCACCACCGGTTCACGAGGCACGACCCCGTCACCGGCCGAGACGTCCCCCGTTCAGGCACCGCCGGCGCAGCCGCCGGCCGATCCTCCCCAGGAGCCCATGTGCTTCCCCGCACCGGTGACGTACTGCACGTGACTCGCGCGGCGAGTGTCCAGTTCCTCAGGCCGATCAAGTTCCGGGTGATCCGGGTGCTCGACTGGCCGACCTATGACGGCTGGCTCTGGCTCGACGGCTACGAGTTGAACGCGGCGGGTGACGCGGTCACCCGACGGTCGATCTTCGTCCAGCGGGAAGGGCTGCAGCAGCTGCACGCCGCCCCCGAACCCCGTCCGCACACCGTGCGGACCCGCCGCCCGGTCGCGCGCACCCCGGTCCGGGTGGGCTGACCGAGCAGATCCGCCGCCGGTGGGCGTGCCGTCGCCATAGAATCAGGTACGCCCACCCCGGCACCGTTCCACCCGCTCGTCCAGGACCCTGACCCTGGGATGGTCATGGTCAATCAGCCCGCCCTGCGGCGGCACCACCGCTCCCGTATCGCCTATGCCATCGGACTCCTCGCCCTCTTCGGGGCGATGGCGACACTGCTGGTCCTCGTCCGCGACCCGGCGATGTCGTCCACCCGGCTGACCACACCGGTGCCCGCACCGGAGATCACCGTGCTCGACTCCGACCCGCCGACTGACGACGGTCAGTCGGTCGACGAGGAACCGGGCTGGATCGACACCCACGCGCCGGCCGACCACTACGGCGGTGCCGACCCGACCGGGGCGGTATCCGGCCTGGGTGCCGGCGGCCAGTCCGACAACCGTCAGGAGCTCACCGAAGCAGCTCCGGCCGGACACGACGCCGAAGAGATCCGCCGCTCGCTGTTCTGGTCCGGCATCTTCGGCCTGGCCATCTCGCTGGCCGGCATCGGCCTCGTCGGCACCCGCCGCCGGATGTGGTGACAAGCGGTCACGGCGTACGCGTCACAGTGGGGCTGGGTGTGGTCGGGGTCGTCCCGCTCGGAGGCTCGGCCTGCGAGACGATCAACAACACCTCATCGTCGGTCGACACCGACTCGCCCGCCCCCGGCTCGGTGCCCACCACCGTCCCCGCCGGCAACTCCGACGGGCGGAACACCACCCGGTGGGCCAGGCCGAGCCGATCCAACAGCCCTTCGGCGGTGGCCTGCGGCAGGCCGGTGAGCGGTGGCACCGGCACCTCGTCCGGCGCGTCCGTGGTGGCCGGGCTGCTCGGGGACTCGCTGGTGGGTGCCGCCGAGGTGGGGGCCGCGCTGGTCGCAGGGGCGCTGGTGGCGCTGGTCGGCGGCAGTGACGGGGTGGACCCCGGATCGTCCCGGTCGTCATCCTGCGGGGAACGCACCAACCAGAGCGCGCCTCCGATCAGGCCGGCGAGCAGCAGCGCCAGGACGCCCCAGAGGATCGGCGACCACCACCGCCGACCACCCTGCTCCTCGACGTACCACTCTCCGGCGGAGTCATCGGGTCGGGGCGAGCGCACCTCCGCCCGCCCGGACCACGGCGGGGGTATCGGCGCCGTCTGGTCGGCCGGCGGGCCCGGCCGGTCAGCGTCGGCGGGCAGGGGACGGGTCAAGTCGTCGTCGTCACCGACGGGAGGCTCCTGGCGGTCGTCGCTCATCGCACGTCCCTTCCCGAACCCGGACGGGCGTCACGGCCCTCGACCGCCAACCTAGTCGTCCACACCGCCATCGGCGGGGATCAGCGTGCCGAGCCGCGCCGGCTGTCGACGAGGCCGAGCGGCGGGCACCCACCGGGAAGCGGGACCCGCCGGCCAGGCGTCAGGGCGTGGGTTTCGTGGTCGGTTGCTCGACGGAGTCCGCGCCACACCAGATGCTGACCTGGTCGTTCCACCGGGCCGAGCCATCCTCGGTGGGCTCCTGCCGACTGACCTTCCCGCTGCGTCCGGTGACGTAGCGCGGGTACAGGCCCTCGTCGACCAACTCGTCGGCGGCGTCCGCGCAGCTCTCGCCGACCACGTCCGGCACCTCGGCGGCCGGCGCCGGCCCGGCGACCTGTAGTTGCACTGTCGTCCCCCGGGCGACCTCGGTGCCCACCTCCGGTGTGGTGCTCTCGACCGTACGACCGACGCCGCCACCGAAGACCAACCGCCAACCCAACCGCTGCTTGCGCAGCGTCTCCCGGGCCTGCTCGAAGTCGGCGCCGATCACCGGGGGCACGGTCAGACCGGCACCCTTGGTCGCGGTGGCGGAGGTCTGGACCGCCGACGGTGTCGGCCGTCCGCTGCTCGGTCGCGGTGCGGTGGTCCGGCCGGTCGGCGCACCCGACGTGGTCGCAACGGCCAGCGGATCACCGGAGGGTGTCTCGTCCTCGCCGGCCAGCAACCAGCCACCTGTCGCACCGATCGCGGCGAGCAGCACCGCCGCCAACCCGCCACCGAGCACGACGCTGGCCCGGCCCGCACCGCCACCGGCGGCATTCTGCCGACCCGGGTTCGTGTCCGTCATAACGCCCACCGCCTCATCACCGGCGACCGTACCGCCCGCCGCCCAATCCGCCGCGCCGGCGTCCCACACCGGCGGGTCGTTGCGACTCGCCGCGCCGACGACGGGACGTTACGCTGCCCGGCATGGCCAGACAGGGCTGGGGAGTGTCGATCGCGACGGCGATCGGGGTCGCTGCCGGCGCGGGTGCCGCACAACTGGGCTTCGGCTACGGGCTCGGCGTCATCACCTGGACGCCCACCGATGCCGCTGCTACCGACACCGCCTGGGCGGACGGGCTCGCCTGGGCGACCTGGCTCGCCGCCAGCTCGACGGTCCTCGGCGCGGTCTGCGCGCAGCGGCTCCACCAACGCACCGCTCCGGCGAAGACCGCGATCTCTGCGCAGACCGCTACCGACGATGCGGACCGCCACGACGGCACGCCGCCCGGTGACCGAGAGCCGGAACACGAGCCCTCGGTCGACGCGCGTCCACCGACAGCCGGGGCCGCCCCGGCCGGGGTGACGAGCACACCACCGCCGGTGGCCGAGTCGCCGGAGCGCGACCGCGGGGGCCTGCTGCGGCGGGTGGCCCTGGCGCTCGGTGCCGGGTTGGGCGGGCTGGTCACGGTGCTGTTGATCGCCGTACCCGCGCGGGTCGCGACCGGCGCGGACACCGGCGCGCCGCAACGGACGGCCGCCGTTCAGGCAACACTGGGCATCCTGATCGGCGTCCTCGTCGCGATCTGGGCGCTGCGCTCCCGAGCCGCCGCCGTCAACGTGACAGCGACGGCAGCCTGGCTCTGGCTGCTCGCGGTGATCTCGGTGATCGACGGGGTACGCGTCGGACGAGGGCTGACCGGCGCGCAACTCGGCACCTGGCAGTTCGACCCGGACCACGCCCGGTACTGGATCGGGGGGCAGATCTACTGGCCGGGCGCCCTGCTGGCCCTGGTGCCCGCGCTGCTGATCGGGGTGCTGGCCGCCCGTCGGTCCGCCCGCTCGGGTGGGCACCGGGTGGGTGCGGCGGCCTCCGGCGCGGCCGGTCCGATGCTCGTCGCACTCGCCTACCTGACCACACTGCCGCACTGGTCCACGCTCGGCCCCGCGCAGCTCTCCACCCAGCTGATCGCCCCGTACGCGGTGATCGCCGGTATCGGCGGCTCGGTGCTGGCCGCCCGCCTCGGCGAGCGGGCCGAGCGACACCACCCGACCGAGCGGCGCCACCCGGCCGAACAGAGTCGGGCCGACCGGATTCCGGCAGCTCAGGGCACGGTCACCGACCCGGCCCCGGTCGCTCAGGGCACGCTGGCCGACCCGGCAGTGGTCACCGACACCGGTCCCGGCCCGGCGGCCTCCGGGTCGGCGGCCTCCGGGTCGACGGCCTCCGGGTCGACGGCCTCCGGTTCGACGGCCGGAACCGCTGCCCGGCGCCGGAAGCCCGACACCTCAACGCAGACGCCCCGCACGGATTCGCTGCCCGGCTCAGGCTCGCTGCCCGGCGAGGCGACCGCCGTACCGCAGGTCCCCGCCCCGCGAACCAACCCGGACGACATCGACCCGGCCCGCCCCAGCACCGAAGCAGCAGTCCCGACCCCCAGCCCCCGCCGCTCCCGACCACCCCGCCGCCAACCCCCCACCTAAGCCCACCCATCGACCCCTTCCATTGATCATGAAGTTTTTGCCATGACACGCCGGGCGAGGTGGCAATAACTTGATGATCAACCCGCACGGGGGTTAGGGGGTTGGCCAGGTGTGGACGGGTTGGTTGGTGCGCTGGAGTTCGGCGTAGCGCTGGACCATGTGGTGCAGGGCAGCTGTCCGGTCCATGCCATGGTGCCGTTCCGCCGCCCAGACCGCCTCGGTCTGCCAGACGGCGCCGTTGCGGCCGGTACGGCAGCGCTGCTCGATGATGCCGAGCAGACGGTCCCGCTGCGCCGCGGCGACACCGAACCCGTCCAGGCCGGCGGCGGCGGTGGGCAGCAGCTGGTCCAGGACCAGCTTGGTGACCGGCACGTCGCCGAGCCCGGGCCAGTGCAGCACGGCGTCGAGGCCACGTCGGGCGGCGGCGTGGAAGTTCTCCTCGGCCGAGCTGAAGGTGAGTTGACTCCAGATCGGCCGGTCGGCCTCCGCCAGACCGCGTACCAGCCCGAAGTAGAAGGCCGCGTTGGCCAGCATGTCCACCACCGTCGGACCAGCCGGCAGCACCCGGTTCTCCACCCGCAGGTGCGGGCGGCCGTTCATGATGTCGTAGACCGGCCGGTTCCACCGGTAGACAGTGCCGTTGTGCAGCCGCAACTCGCCGAGCTGTGGCACACCGCCGGCGTGCAGCACCTCCACCGGGTCCTCGTCCTCGCAGATCGGCAGCAGCGGCGGGAAGTACCTGACGTTCTCCTCGAAGAGGTCGAAGATCGAGGTGATCCACCGTTCGCCGAACCACACCCGGGGTCGTACGCCCTGGGCCTTCAGTTCGTCCGGGCGCGTGTCGGTGGCCTGCTGGAACAGGGCGATCCGGGTTTCGGCCCACAGTTGGCGGCCGTACAGGAAGGGGCTGTTCGCGCCGACCGCCACCTGCACACCGGCGATGGCCTGGGACGCGTTCCAGTAGTCGGCGAAGCTGTCCGGGGCGACCTGGAGGTGGAACTGGAGGCTCGTGCAGGCGGCCTCGGGGGCGATCGAGTCGGTGTGCGTCCGCAACTGCTCGACGCCGCGAATGTCCAGTTCGATGTCCTCGCCACGGGCGCCGACGATCTGGTCGTTGAGCACGCGGTAACGCTCGTTGGTGGAGAGGTTGTCCTCGACCAGGTGCCCCTCGGTGAGGGTGGGCAGGATGCCGACCAGGACGATCTTCGCGTCGGATCTGGCGGCGCGCTCGTCGGCCCGGGAGAGGCTGCCGCGCAGGTCGTTCTCGTAGTCGGCGAAGCCGGTGCCCTCGATCAGTCGGGGTTCGGCGTTGAGTTCGAGGTTGAACTGCCCCAGTTCGGTCTGGAAGAGGGGGTCGGCGATGTCGGCGAGGATCTCCTCGTTGCGCATCGCGGGCTCGGCGGCCGAGTCGACCAGGTTGAGTTCGATCTCCAGGCCGGTCATCGGCCGGTCCGCGTCGAAGCCGAAGTCGTCGAGCATCAGGGCGAAGACGTCCAGGCACCGCCGCACCTTCTGCCGATACCGGACGCGATCATCCCGGGTGAAGGCGCCCTCTGAGACGTCCCTGCCCATGTGTCCTCCCGACGGCCGGCGCGGTCGGGATCCTGCCGTCCCGGAAGCGCTTTGTGAAGCATCCACGGTAAGAGCGCCCACCTGACCGGGGCCAGAGGCCGACGCCGGTGATCCGGCGTCGACCGGCGCGGACGCGCTCGTGGCGCCATCTGTACCCCGTCGTCGCCCTGCAGGACCCGGTGGCGGTGCGATCAACTCGTGACAATTACCACGAGCGGAGACGACGCAGGGCCCGCGCCGACGTACGGCGCGGGCCCTGCGTGCCGGATCACCCGGGAGGATGCCCCTGACCCTCCGGCGATCCCCGAGGGATCAGGCCTGACGGACGGCCTCGCCCTCGATCTCAATCTTGATCTTGCGGCTGACCAGCACGCCCCCGGTCTCCAGGGCGACGTTCCAGGTCAGGCCGAACTCCTCGCGGTCGATCTCGGTGCTCGCGGAAAAGCCGAAGATGTCCTGGCCGAACGGGCTGCGGCCGACACCCTCGAACTCCACCTCCAGCTCGACCGGACGGGTGACGTCCTTGATGGTCAGCTCACCGGTGAGCACGAACTCGCTGCCGCGACGGGACTTGACCCCGGTGCTGCGGAACTCGAGCGTCGGGAACTTGTCGGCGTCCAGGAACTCGGCGCTGCGCAGGTGCGCGTCCCGGTCGGCCTGGGTGGTGTCGACGCTGGCGGCCTGAATGGTGGCGACGACCGACGACTGCAGCGGGTCCTCGGCAACGGTGATGGTGGCGGTCGCCTCGTTGAACTCACCGCGAACCTTGCTCACCATCATGTGCCGGGCAACGAAGCCGACCCGCTTGTGCGCCACGTCGAGCGCGTAGGTGCCGGCCGCCGGGATGGTGAGGCCGTCCCAGTCGCGGGTAACCGCATCGATGCTGCTGGTCATGCTGCTGTCCTCCAGGAGATTGTTTAATAGCCCAACGACTGCGTGAGCAACTATAACCGCAACAATATTCCCCGTGTCAAGCACTGGTATGATGAACGGGTGACCAACGTCTTCGACGATCCCCGGATCACCGCCGTCGGCCTGCTCTTCGAGGCACACGCCGGGCTGTCCGCCCGGTTCACCGCCCAGCTGGAGGAGCACGGCCTCTCCGCGGTCGAGTTCGAGGTCATCACCCGACTCGCCCGCTCGCCCGGCAACCAACTACGGATGACCGACCTCGCCGCCCAGACCTCCCTGTCGACCAGCGGAGTGACCCGGGTGGTGGACCGCATGGAGCGCGACGGGCTGCTCACCCGCCGGGCCTGCCCGAACGACCGGCGCAGCTCGTACGCGGTGGTCACCGCCGCCGGGATGCAACGCCTGAACGAGACGCTGCCCGGCCACCTGCAGATAATCGAACAGTGGTTCACCGGGCAACTCGACCCCGAGGCGCTGGCGGCCCTCCTCGACGGGTTGCGACGGGTCCGCGACGCCGCGCATCCGTGCGCCACCGCCGGCAGTGACGACGTCGACCCGGAGCAGCGCGCCGACGCCGACAGCGCCGCCCGACGACAGTGAGAAGCACTGTCACCGCCATTGCACGGCGGCAGAAAGACCGGCAGAACTGACCCAGCCAAGCTGGAGGATTCGGTCCAAGCCGACTTTCTGCCATCGCATCGGTGGCAGGCTTCCTGCACCGGGGATCACCGGGGGGTGACGGCGCGGGCGATCAGCGAGGGGTAGCACCAAAGGGGGCTCTTCGCCCGCGCCACTCTCCCGTCGCGATCCTCCCGAGGACACCCGGTTCGTCGCTCCTAGCGAGTCGACCCGTCCCGGTCGGCGACCAGCGCGTAGAGCAGGCCCGACTCCTGCGGCAACAGCCGGATGCCGGTCTCCACGCAGACCCGGTCCAGTCGATCGAGCACCGTCGGGTCCGCAGTGCTCGCGGCCAGTCCCACCAGCGCCTCCACCACGTCGCGGCGATCCTGCCCCGCGTTGTCGCTGGCGGCGGCGAACCACTCGGCGGCCAACTCCCGGTCACCCCGGTGCAGCGCCAGGTTCCCCTCGATCAGCGCGCACAGCCCGGCCTCCGGCCCACCCCACCTCAGCGTCGCGTCGCCCGACCGTTGTCGCGGCACTGTCGGCCGCGCCGGCAACGACTCCACGCCCCCGGCCCGCAACTCGGCCAGCACCTCGGTCGCCTCCGCGACCCGCCCGTCCTGGGCGAGCGCCAGCCCGACGGTCCCCAGCACCCGACGGCGACGCCCGGGGTCACCCAGCTCGGACAGGGCCTCGATGGCCCGCTGGCCCCGGTCGACAGCGTCCGCGTACCAGCCCTCCAGCCGGGCGACCTCGGCACGGTTGGCCCAGCCCAGCACCCGCAGTCGCCGCTCCCCGCTCTCGACGGCGAGCCGGTCCACAGCAGCGAGCCGGCGGCGGGCCGCAGCCAGGTCGCCGGCGCGGATCTCGTGCCAGGCGAGGCTGTTCTGGGCCACCGCCAGGTCCCGGGTCCGGCCGTTGCGGGCAGCCAACCGCAGCAGCGCCTCGGCCTGCTCGCGAGCCTCCTCCTGCCTCCCCACGGAGATCAGCAGGGTGCCGAGCACGTTGCGCGCCTCCAACTCCCCGGTGACGTCGCCGGCCCGCCGGAAGGTGTCCAGCGCCGCGCGGGCCGTCGACAGCTCCTCCGCCCCCGCCCCGTGCTCGGCAGCCAGCCGGGCGGCCCCGAGAGCGGCCCAGCCCCGCAGGAGAGGGTCGGCGTCGCCGGTCCGCGGGTCCGCCAACAGCCGCCGCAGCCACTGCCGCCCGACGACATCGCGTCCGCGGAACCGCCACCAGCGGGTCAGGCAGGCCGCCAGCCGCAGTGCGGTCAACGGGTCGTCGGTGGCCGCGTGGGCCAAGGACGAGCTGATGTCACTGCTCATCTCGTCCAGCCGGTGCACCGCGTCGGGCAGCCGTGGGCCGACCAGGTCACTGGCGGTCCGTGCCACCAGGCGCGCGATGACCTCCGCGTGTCGACGCCGGATGCAGGTCAGCTCGCCCTCACCGGTCGCCTGCTCGACGGCGTAGTCACGGACCGCGTCCAGCAGCCGGAACCGGAACGACCCGGTTCCGCGTACGCTCAGCAGCCCCAGCTCGACGAAGCGGTCCAACAGCGGCACCGGGTCGATCGCCACGGTGCCGTCCCGGTCGGCCTCGTCGGCGAGCATCTCCTCGGCCAACTCCACGGACCAGCGGTTGCCGAAGACGGCCAGCTGCCGCAGCGCGGCCCGCTCGTCCGACGCCAACAGGCGGTAGCTGAACGCCACCGCGTCCCGCAGGGTGACCGCTACCGCGCCCCCCGCACCGTTGTCGGGCACGCTCGTGCGACCGGTGCGCCCCTCCGGTGCGTCCCAGCGCGGGTGGGTGGAGGCGTCGACCGGAGTGGCCAGGTCGAGCACCCGGTCGCCGTACCGGTCGAGCAGTTCGGTGAGGTCGAGGAGCCGACCCCGGGCGGCCATCAGCTCGATGGCCAACGGCAGCCCGCCCAACCGGCGCACCAACGCGGCGAGCGCCGGCAGCTCAGCGGGGGTGGGCGGCTCCCGGCGCACCTGAGCGAGCCGGGCGGTGAACAACGCGACCGCCGGCCACGATTCGAGTCCGGCGTGCTCGGCCTCCGGCGGTGGCACGTCGAGCGGCGCGACCGGCCAGACCCGCTCACCGGGCAACCCGACCGGGTGTCGCCCGGTCACCAGGACCCGCAGTGAGGGCAGTGCGCCGATCAACCGGTGCAGGGTGGCGGCCACCGGTCCCGGGGCGTGCTCCACCGCGTCCATCAGCAGCAGCGCCGGCCGTCCGGCGAGCCGGGCCACGAGTTCGGACAGGCGCGCCACACCGAGTACTGACATCGAGGCGGCGAGCACGTCCGGACCGTCCGATCCCTCGCCGACCAGCACCCCGGCGACACCGCCCGGGTGGTCGGAGGCCACCAGGTGCGCCACCGACGTCGCCAGGGCGGTCTTGCCGACGCCGGCCAGCCCGACGAGGCTCACCAGCCGGGGCCCTCGCTCGGCGGTCAGCATTGCGGCCAGCTCGGTGAGGTCGCGATCCCGGCCGATCAACGCGACCGGCGGCGGGAGCGCGACCGCCGGGCCGGCGGGTGCGGCCGACGCGGCGTTGCCGCTGACCGCGAACGTCGTCGACGCGACGTCCGGTGGGGCCGGCTCGGCACCGACGCCGCGGGCCGCGGCCAGGAACGCCGCCCGGCTGGCGCCGGTCAGCGCCAACGCCCCGGCGAGCAGCTCGACGGTGGTGCGCTGCGGCCGGATCGACCGGCCACGCTCCAGGTCACGCACCGTCCGTACGCCCACCCCGGCCCGGGACGCCAGCTCGGCCTGGGTCAGGCCGGCGGCGCGTCGATGCCCGCGGAGCAGCTCCGGCAGTGTGGTCCGCCCAGCCGGGCTCCGCGACCAGTCATGATCCGGAGTCATGGGCTCGAAGAGTACGGATCGACTCCGACCATCGGCAGTCGAACGTCGGGCTACCGACGCCCGCTCGCCGAAACCCGACAGCCGTACGGACAGCCCGTCCAGAACGACCGGCTGATCAGTTCGGCTGGACCACTCAGAGACCCAGATCCCGAGCGATGATCATGCGCTGCACCTCGCTGGTGCCTTCGCCGATCTCCAGGATCTTGGAGTCCCGCCAGAACCGGGCAACCGGGTACTCGTTCATGAAGCCGTACCCGCCGTGGATCTGGGTGGCCTCCCGGGCGTTGTCCACGGCGATCGTGCTGGCGTGCAGTTTCGCGATGGCGGCCTGCCGCTTGAACGGCTCGCCGGCCAGCATCCGCGCGGCGGCGTCGTAGTAGGCCAACCGGGCGGTGTGCGCCTTCAACTCCATGTCGGCGATCTTGAACTGGATGGCCTGGTTGGCGCCGATCGGCTGACCGAAGGCGTGCCGTTCCTTCGCGTACCTGATGGACTCGTCGACGCAGCCCTGCGCGAGACCGACGGCCAGCGCGGCGATGGCGATCCGGCCCTCGTCGAGGATCCGCAGGAACTGCGCGAACCCCCGACCCCGAGCGCCGAGCAGGTTGGCGGCCGGCACCCGACAGTCGTCGAAGGTCAGCTCGTGGGTGTCCGAGGCGGTCCACCCCACCTTGGAGTAGCCGGGGGCCACGGTGAACCCGGGCGTCCCGGTCGGCACGATGATCGTCGACAGTTCCTTGGAACCGTCCGGGTTCGTGCCGGTCACCGCGGTGACAGTGACCATGGCCGTGATGTCGGTCCCGGAGTTCGTGATGAACGCCTTCGACCCGTTGATCACCCACTCGTCGCCGTCCAGCACCGCCCGCGTCTGCGTGCCGGCGGCGTCCGAGCCGGTGCCCGGCTCGGTGAGACCGAAGCCGGCCAGCGCCTCACCGCTGAGCAGCCGGGGCAACCAGGTCGCCTTCTGCTCCTCGGTGCCGAAGCGGTAGATCGGCATCGCGCCCAACGAGACCGCCGCCTCCAGCGTGATGGCCACACTCGAGTCGACCCGGGCCAACTCCTCCAGCGCCAGGCAGAGCGCGAAGTAGTCGCCGCCCATGCCGCCGTGCTGCTCGTCGAAGGGCAGGCCGAACAGGCCCATCTTGCCCATCTGCCGGATCACCTCGTACGGAAAGGTGTGCTGCTCGTAGTGCTCGGCGATGACCGGGGCGACCACCTCGCGGGCGAATTCCCGCACGCTCTCGCGCAGCGCCTCTTGTTCGTCGGTGAGCCGGAAGTCCATCTCATCCTCCTGTAAGGACGGTCCGCCTCGGCGCTCGTGACGCCGAGGGCGGGTCGCTGTGCGGGCCCGAGTCGATGATCAGACCGGGGTGACGCCGTGCCGACGGCGGGAGAAGTGCCGGTCCTTGGTGCGTGCCGCAGCGAACCGGCGGACCAGCTCGGTGCGCAGGTCGTGCGGCTCGACGATGGCGTCCACCACCAGTTCGCTGGCGAGCCGGACGACGTCGATGTCCTGCTCGTACTCGGCGCGCTTGGTGGCGACGAACGCGGCCCGCTCGTCCTCGTCCGCAATGGCGGCGATCTTGTTGGCGTAGACCGCGTTCACGGCGGCTTCGGCGCCCATCACCGCGATCTTCGCGGTGGGCAGGGCGATGGTCGCGTCCGGCTCGAAGCCGGGGCCGGCCATCGCGTAGAGGCCGGCGCCGTACGCCTTGCGGACCACCACGCAGATCTTCGGCACCGTCGCCTCGGAGATCGCCGTGATCATCTTGGCGCCGTGCCGGATGATGCCCTGCTTCTCCACAGCGCTGCCGACCATGAAGCCCGGTACGTCGCTGAGGAAGAGCAGCGGCACGTTGAACGCGTCGCAGAGCTGCACGAACCGGGTGGCCTTGTCGGCCGAGTCGACGAAGAGCACGCCGCCCTTGAACATCGAGTTGTTGCCGACCACGCCGACGACCTGGCCGTCGAGTCGACCGAAGCCGATGGTCAACTCCTTGGCCCAGAGCGCCTGGATCTCGAAGAACGAGCCCTCGTCGAGCAGACCCTTGACGTACCGCCGCATGTCGAACGCCTGCCGCTCACTGGCCGGCACCAGCGCGGCCAGGTCGGCCTTCGCGGGCGCGGCGACCGCCGGCGCGGCCGGCGGTTGCTGGGTCCAGTTCGCCGGCAGGTACGACAGGTAGGTCTTCACGACGTCGAGCGCGTCGGCCTCGGTCTTGCAGAGGAAGTGCCCCACTCCGGATTCGGCGGTGTGCACCTTCGCCCCGCCCATCGCCTCCAGGGTGGTCTTCTCGCCGGTGACCATCTCGACCATCCGGTCGGAGCCGAGATACATGCTGGCGTTGCCGTCGACGAGCGCCACCACGTCGCAGAACGCCGGGATGTACGCCCCACCGGCTGCGCTCGGACCGAACAGCGCGCAGACCTGCGGGATCGAGCCCGAGGCGCGGACCTGGTTCCAGAAGATCTTGCCGGCGCCCCGCCGGCCGGGAAAGAGGTCGACCTGGTCGGTGATCCGGGCGCCGGCCGAGTCGACCAGGTAGACCATCGGCACACCGGCGCCGTACGCGCGCTCGATGATGCGGATGATCTTCTCGACGGTGCGGGCGCCCCAGCTGCCGGCCTTGACTGTGGAGTCGTTGGCCATCAGGCAGACCTGTCGGCCGTCGATCGTGGCGGTGCCGGTCACCACGCCGTCGGCGGGCAGCCCGTCGGCGAGCGCGTTGGCGTAGAGGCCGTCCTCGACGAACGACCCCTCGTCGACCAGGAGCGCGACCCGTTCACGGGCGAAGAGCTTGCCCTTGGCCGCGTTGGCGGCGTGGTACTTGTCCGCGCCGCCGGACCGGGCGCGCTTGCGCAGCTGCTCCAGTGCCTCACCGTCGAGCGTCACGCCGACTCCTCCGCCATAACGACCTGAACGATCGTTAGGCTAGCGCATGAGCACGACTGTCGGCGACCTACGAGCGAATCAGACAGTCGAGCCGAGAGCAAGACATTGAATAACATGAATGAGTGTCGCTAGGCTCCTGACACCCCTCCTCCCGGATTGGAGTCAGCGATGACCTCACGACTCAATCGGCTCGCTGTCGCGTTGCTCGCGACGGCACTCACCACCCTCGGCCTCACGGTCGCCAACCCCGCGCCCGCGTCCGCCGCCATGACCATCTGCTACAACACCAGCCAGGCGGGCAGCTACGCCAGCGTCGCCAACCAGGCCGCCACGATCTGGAACAACGCCACCGTCAACCTGACGCTCACGGCGAACTGCGGCTCGAACCTGCGGATCTACCGGATCACCGGCGGCGGCTCGTACGCCGTGCGGACCAGCCTCGGCAACGGCCGGGTCTACATCGACACCCAGCAGGCCGCCCAGTACAGCGTGCTGCGGATCATGACCCACGAGATCGGGCACATCCTCGGCCTGCCGGACAACTACAACGGGAACTGCTCGCTGCTGATGTCCGGCGGCAGCGCCGGCACCAGCTGCACCAACCCGTACCCGAGCAGCGCCGAGGCGAGCCGGGTCAGCAGCCTCTTCGCCGGCACGTTCAGCGCCACCGACCGCAGCGCGGACATCTTCCGCGACAGCTGGCCGAGCACGCTCACCCCGGTGAGCTGAGCGACCAGGCACCTGGAAGGGGCCGGCGACCGCGCCGGCCCCTTCGTCGCGTCCTCAGTTCGGCAGCGGCGTCAGCCGGGTACGCGGGCCGGCCCGCAGCACACCGGACGGCAGCTTCTTGCCGAGCAGCTCCTCGGCCAACTCCGCCACCTCGATCAGCGCCGGCAGGTCGATGCCGGTGTCGACGCCCATGTCGTGCAGCATGTGCACGGCCTCCTCGGTGGCCAGGTTGCCGCTCGCCCCCGGCGCGTACGGGCAGCCACCGAGGCCACCGACGCTGGCGTCGAACTCGGTCACCCCCAGCTCCAACGCGGTCAACAGGTTGGCCAGCGCCGTACCCCGGGTGTTGTGGAAGTGCAGCAGGACCGGCACGTGCGCGTTGCGGTCGCGTACCGCGGTCAGCAGCTCGCGGACCCGGCGTGGGGTGCCCATGCCGGTGGTGTCGCCGAACGCGACCCGGTCCGCGCCGTCGCGGACCACCCGGTCCACGATCCCGGCCACCCGCTGCGGGTCGATGTCCCCCTCGTACGGGCAGCCGAAGCTGGTCGCCACGATCACCTCGACCCGCGCCGAGGCACCGTGCAGCAGGTCGATCAGCTCGGCGATGTCGTCCAGCGACTCGTCGGTGGACCTGTTGACGTTGCGCCGGTTGTGCGTGTCACTGGCCGAGACCACCACCTCGATCTCGGTGAACCCGGCGGCGAGGGCCCGCTGCGCGCCCCGGGTGTTCGGCACCAGCGCCGAGTAGCGCACCCCGTCGGCCTTCACCGCCCGCCGCCACACCTCGTCGGCGTCCGCCATCTGCGGGATCGCCTTGGGGTGCACGAACGACACCGCCTCGATCCGGCGTACACCGGTGCCGGAGAGGGCGTCGAGCAGCCGCACCTTGGCGTCGGTCGGGATCGGGTCCTCGTTCTGCAACCCGTCCCGTGGCCCGACCTCACGGATCGAGACGAAACTCGGCAGGTCCGCCATAAGGGGTCACCTCACTGTGACGAAAGCAGTGCTTAGGGGTTCCCCCAGCATGCCACTCCACTGTTGATCAAGAGGTTTGCGTCATCCTCGGCACGAATCCTGACGCAAACCTCTTGATCACCGCGCGGGGCGGGGGTGGGGGTGGGGG